>NZ_ANAS01000039.1:0-103150 GCF_000341205.1 Nocardiopsis baichengensis YIM 90130
CGGCCTGAAACAAGGACAACTGACTCTACAAAACCCGGTTCAGCTCACTTGGAGGCCGGCCAGAGTGCGCGGCCGGTGGTGTGGACCGAGCAGGCCGTGGAGGAATGGCGTCACACGGGGGTGCGGCCTGCAGTGGCGGTGTGGACCCTCGAGCAGACGCGCGCGTTCTTGGACTTCGTGTCCGAGGAGCGGTTGTACGGCCTGTTCCACCTGGTGACGATGTGCGGGCTGCGCCGTGGCGAGGTCCTGGGCCTGCGGTGGCCCGACATCGACCTTGATCAGGGGGCGGTTCGGGTGGTGCGCCAGCTCCAGGCCCACCGGGGCCGGGGGTTGGTGGAGTCGGCGCCCAAGAGCGCGGCGAGCCGTCGCACTGTGATGTTGGACCACGCCACGGTGGGTGTTCTGCGCCGTCACCGGTGGCGCCAGCAGAAGGAGGCCGAGGGGCGCGGTCGTGAGTGGGATCGCGGCGGCTATGTGTTCACGGCGGTGGGCGGCGGCCCGCTGGCTCCGGAGCGGCTGTCGCGCCTGTTCCGGAAGCTGAACACCGCGAGTGGGTTGCCGCCGGTGCGGCTGCATGACCTGCGCCATGGCGCGGCGACGCTGGCGTTGGCGGCAGGGGTGGAGCTGAAGGTGGTGCAAGCGATGTTGGGGCACGCGAGCATCGTGCTGACCGCGGACACCTACTCCACCGTGCTTCCCCAGGTGGCACGTGAAGCGGCGGAGCGCACGGCATCGCTGGTGCTCAAGGACGCGGGGCGTGTCCGTCGGCCCGTGCGGGGACGCAGGGGCCGACGGGGGCCGGTGTCGGCCCCACCTCGGTCCCACCCTGGTCCCACCGGCAGGACAGCTCTCCCTGTCGGCGCCCAGACATGGCTTTGACCTGCGGTTTTGTTGCGCACCCGGCAGGATTCGAACCTGCGACCGTCGGATTAGAAGTCCGGTGCTCTATCCACTGAGCTACGGGTGCCCGATTCAATTGTGGCGTGGTGCGTGCGGCGCCCGTGCCAGGTGACCTGCGGGGTTGCAGGGGCCGGGTGGGGCGGGGCCCATGATCCTGCGATCGGGTGGCGGGGTCCGTATCGCGGCCTGCCGTCGACCTCGAGGCGACATCCTACGGTATTCGGGCGATGTCCCCCATGGTCGGGCAAAAATATAACAACTACGGACAATCGTAGTTGCGTCTCGTTACCACGCGGGCTCCACCAAATCGACTGCTATCGGTGCCTGACCACACGTTACCCGTGATTAACCCTGCGTGTGGCGTACCCTCGGCGCGTTTCGCGAAGTCGGGTGCCGTGTCGGGGGTAGCGGGAACCGCCGAGGCCGCCGGGACCGCCCGGCCGCGGTGGGCCGGGCGGCGGGCCGGACGGCCTCAGAAGGCCCAGAACACGCCGACGTAGGCCAGCCAGGTCAGGGCCGTCAGGATCCCCATCATCCCCCCTCTCTCATCTGCGCATCCACCCATCGGGGAGCCCGGGGCGGGGGAGGAGAGGGGAAGCGGGCCCGGAGGATGCTCGTGCTCTGGGCAGGGCAAACGCCGGTTGCCGATGTCTTGGCCGATCCCGGACACGGTCGCGGAAGGCCGGAGGGGCGGAGAGATAGCGGTCGGCCTGGCGTCGGGCCCCGTGACCGGCGACGCTACGGTTGTGACCGTGACTTCGCCTCGATCCCGTTCCGCAGCGCCGCGCGCCCTGGCCCTGTCGCCGTGGCCGTCGCCGCGACGGCGCGAGCCCGTGCACGTGTCCGTTCCTGCTTCTGGGGCCGTCCCCGGGTCCGCCCCAGGGCCCGCCGGTCGCGGGCGCCCGGTGCGCCCGGCTGCGGTGCAGGCGGCACAGGCGCGGCAGGCACCGGCGTGGCCGACGTCGGCCGGGCTGGTCGCCGGGGCCGTGCTCGACCGCCTGGTGCCCGACCCGCGGCGCGGCCACCCCGTCGCCCTGTTCGGGTCGGCCGCCGCGCGGCTGGAGCGGGCCCTCTACGCCCCCTCCCGAGCCCGCGGAGGCCTCTTCTGCGCCGTCGCCGTCGGGGCGGCCGCCGGGGTGGGTGCCGTCCTGGACCGCGCCTTCGGCTCGGTGAGGGAGCGGGCGAGGAGGAAGCGGATCACGGGGACTGCCGGGCGGAGTAGTCCGTCGATCGCCAGTGCTCCGACCTCTGCCGCCGCGGCGACCGCCACTGCCGTGGCCACCGCCGCCGGAACCTGGGCCGCGCTCGGCGGGGCGATGCTCGCCCGCGAGGCCGAGGCCATCGCCGACGCCCTCGACGCCGGCGACCTGGACGAGGCCCGCCGCCGCCTGCCCGGCCTCTGCGGGCGCGACCCCTCCGTGCTGGACGAGAAAGGCATCGCCCGCGCCACCGTGGAGTCGGTCGCCGAGAACACCTCCGACGCCGTCGTCGCCCCCCTCGTCTGGGGCGCCCTGCTCGGCCTCCCCGGCCTGCTCGGCTACCGCGCCGCCAACACCCTGGACGCGATGGTCGGACACCGCTCGGAGCGCTACGAGCGCTTCGGCGCCCCCTCCGCCCGTCTGGACGACGTGGCGAACTGGGCCCCTGCCCGCCTCACCGCGCTCCTGGCCTGCGCCGCGGCCCCCATCGTCGGCGGCGACCCCCGCAGGGCGGCGCGCGTCGCCGCCCGCGACGGCCGCAACCACCCCAGCCCCAACTCCGGGCACTGCGAGGCGGCCTTCGCCGGAGCGCTCGACCTGCGCCTGGGCGGCGCCAACCGGTACGGCGACCGGGTGGAGCACCGCCCCGAACTCGGGGAGGGCCGCCACCCCGAACCCGACGACATCCGCCGCGCCGTCGCCCTGGCGCGCGCCGTCGACGCCGGGGCCGCCGCCGTCGCCGCGGCCGTCGCCGCGCTCCCCGGGGGCCGGAAGTGACCCGGCGTGCCGGGCAGGCCCCGGCGCTGCTGGTGGCGGGCACCACCTCCGACGCCGGCAAGAGCGTCGTCGCCGCCGGGCTGTGCCGCTGGCTGGCCCGCCAGGGCGTCAAGGTGGCCCCGTTCAAGGCGCAGAACATGTCGCTGAACTCCGTGGTGACCCCCGACGGCGCCGAGATCGGCCGCGCCCAGGCGATGCAGGCCGCGGCCGCGGGCATCGAGCCCTCCGCGGCCATGAACCCGGTCCTGCTCAAGCCCGGCGGGCAGCGCACCAGCCAGGTCGTGGTGCGCGGCCGCGCCGAGGGGGAAGCCGACGCCGTGGGCTACCGCGCCTACCGCGACCGGTTGCGGGACGTCGCCGCCGAGTCCCTGGCCGAGCTGCGGTCCCGCTACGACGCGGTGATCTGCGAGGGCGCCGGAAGTCCCGCCGAGATCAACCTGCGCGCCGGGGACATCGCCAACATGGGCCTGGCCCGCGCCGCCGACCTGCCGGTGCTGGTCGTGGGCGACATCGACCGGGGCGGGGTGTTCGCCTCGATGTACGGCACCCTGGCGCTGTTGGAGCCCGAGGACCAGGCGCTGGTCGCCGGTTTCGTGGTGAACAAGTTCCGCGGCGCCCCCGAGCTGCTGGAGCCGGGCCTGGAGATGGTCCGAGGGCTCACCGGCCGCCCGGTCCACGGGGTCCTGCCCTGGCTCGACGGCCTGTGGCTGGACGTGGAGGACTCGCTTGCGCTGAGCGTGGACCGCGGCCCCGTGCAGGCCCCGGTGGGCGGCCGGTCGCTGCGCGTGGCCGTGGTGCGGGTGCCCCGGATCAGCAACTTCACCGACATCGACGCGCTGACCGTGGAGCCGGGCGTCGACGTCCGCTTCGTCACCGGCGTCCACGAGCTGGACGACGCCGACCTGGTGGTGCTGCCCGGCAGCCGCGCCACCGTGTCCGATCTGGCCTGGCTGCGCGAGCGCGGACTGGACCGGGCGGTGGTCGAGCGCGCCCGCCGCGGCCTTCCGGTGCTGGGCATCTGCGGCGGGTACCAGATGCTCGCCCACCGCATCGACGACGAGGTGGAGTCGGGCGCGGGCAGCGTGGACGGGCTGGGGCTGCTGCCGGTCCGGGTGCGCTTCGCCGCCGACAAGACGCTGGGCAATCCCCGGGGCACCGCATACGGCGAGGAGGTCCTCGGCTACGAGATCCACCACGGGGTGGCCGAGGTCGACTGGCAGGGGACCCCGCGGGAGGCCGACGGGGACGGGTCGGCGCCCGAGCCGTTCCTGGACGGCTGCCGCGCCGGAGCGGTGTGGGGCACGACCTGGCACGGCGCGCTGGAGAACGACGCCTTCCGGCGGGCGTTCCTGGCCGACGTGGCGGCCGTGGCGGGCCGCGACTTCCGCCCCGCGCCCGACACCGACTTCGCGCAGGCGCGCGCGTCCCGGCTGGACGCCCTGGGCGACCTGGTCGAGGAGCACATGGACACCGACGCCGTGTGGCGGCTGCTGGAGGAGGGCGCGCCAGAGGGACTGCCGGTGATCCCGCCGGCCGGGCCACCGCTGTAAGGCCTCCTGAGGGAACATCTTTCGAGGCGGGCGGCCCACCCTGGAGGGAAGAGCCGGGTGTGGGACGGAGGCACGGTCGAAGCCGGGGGAGTCGAGGCCGCCGGGCGGCGAGCACGTCCGGACCTGCCAGCGTTCTGGGGCGTCCTGCCCGTATTGCACATCGGGGTCGCCTGGCAGCGCCCCAGGCAGGGGAGGAGTGTGGCTCCGGCTGCGTAGAGGTCGCGTGCTGGACCGCTTCCGGGGAGCGATCGGCGGCTCGTGTATCCGAACGTCAAGGAACTGCTCGTGGTCCGCTCGCCGGGATCGCTGTAACGCCGTCGGGCGGCGAACACGACGACGCCACTCGGCTGAGCAGGGTGGTCGGAGCGGTGTCGCCTGAGCCGGGCGTCCCCATTTCGACCGGGACATGACTCCGGTCGCCCGCTGGGCAGAGCACGGATTCGGGGCGTGGAACGCGCGTTCGCCGGTCTGCCGACGGTGATGACGGGCCGCCGCTCACTCCTCGATCCAGTAGGACGTGATCCGCTTGATCTTCGCGGTCTTGCTGTGGCCGCTGAAGGCGGAGACGTCGCAGCAGCGCATTGCGCCTCCACCGGGGAAGGCCAGGCGGCTGCTGACCGCTCCCTCGCTCCCGTGCGTGAGGATGCTGTCCAGCTGCAGGGTCTCCGCCTGCCGTTCGACGGCCGTGGCCACCGCATCGGCGAAATCGGCCTTTCCGCGGACGGTGCGCCGTCCGACGATCTCCCAGACGACGTCGTCGGCGACGGTCGGCAGCAGCGCCTGCGCATCACGCTTCGCCAGCGCGATCGTGAAGTCGCGCAGGAGCTGTTTCCTGGGTGCGTTGCCGCAATCCGGTGCGACCGTGACCTGGACCATGGCGGAACACTAGCCGCCACGTCCGACAGCCGCGCGTCATGCGCGCGCCCCGTGCTCTTTCCGTCAGGAGGGCTGGGCGGCTCGGCCGCAAGGCTGTGCGTGTGGTCCGGGTGCGTTCTGGGACGTGCGTGTCATGGAGCCGTACCGGCGGTGAGGTCAATGAAGGGCATCCGGGCGCGCATCTCCCGAGACCGGGCCTGTGGACGACGGGTGGCGGGGGCCTGCGGCGCGCTCTACCGTGGTGGGCGACCGGTGGCGGACCGGGGACACGGGCCCGAAGCACACGCGCGACGCGGACGCGGCCCTCGAGGGAATGCGGCCGCCACGCCCTCCGGACGTGTCCGGAGGGGCCCACGGCCCGTGCCCACGGAGGTTCCATGAGCGCCGACCACGTCCCGACCACCGAGCCCGCCGGCGACCGCCGTCCGGACGGGCGCCCCGATGCGTCCCCTGCCGACGGCCCCCGCAGCGCGGCCGACCCGGCGCACCGGGTCGTCCTGGAGCTCGACCCCATGACCCACGCCGAGCTCGAACGGGCCGCCGCCGGGCGGACCGTCGGCTCCTACCTGTACGTCCTCGCCGGGCGCTACGCCCGCTGGAACGAGATGCGCGACTGGCTCGGCCACCTGGAGTCCTGCTACGGCTCCGTGCCCGCCGAGGCCCTGGAGCGGGTCCACCGGCGGATGCTCGGGCTGACCCCCGTCCGGGGCGCTGGCCGCACCCTGAGCGTGGCCTTCTCCGAGGAGGAGTTCGCCGAGCTGGAGATGTCCGCCGAGGGCCGCCCCCTGGCCCTGTTCGTCCGCGAGGCCGTCCTGGACCGCCTCACCTCGGAGGCGCCCTCCACCTCGGACGGCGTCCGTGCCGACGGCTCCGGTGACCGCTCCACCGAGCGTGACCGACCGGCCGACAGCGACCGCGCCGCACCGTAGGGGCGGTCCCGGGCGCTCCCGCCTGAGCGGCCCGGGTCGCCGGCCGGGCCGGTGGCCGGACCGCTCGGGCGGCCCGGCCACCGGCCCAGCGCGCTCTTCGCGGCCGGCGGCGCTCTACATGGCCGACAGCGACCGCGCGTAGTTCACCTGCTGGGTGACCTGCTGCATGGTCTCCGGGGTGCGCGCCGGGATGACCGTGGCGTAGTGGGAGTTGCCGTTGGACACCGTCACCTGGATGTTCCCGGTGGTCACCTTCTCCTTCATCAGGAGGAAGAACAGACCCAGCAGCCCCAGACCGCAGAACCAGATGAACAGCACGATGGAGCCGATCGTCAGGACCAGCCCGGTCGTGGAGAGCTTCTCCTCCACGTGGCTCATGTCGGTCACGTTCCACTGCGCGCCCCGGATGGGAAAGCGCCCCGAGGGGGTGATGACCTCGCTCTGCGTGAGGGTGATGTCCCCGATCGAGGTGAGGATCGGCTCACCGGACGCGGGCTGCGGGGCGGCGTCCCACCCGCCGGTGCCGGCCGGGACCATCTCGCCGTGGGAGTAAGGGAGGTCCCCGCCGGGGTAGGGCTGTCCGCCGTACGCCTGGTCGGCCGGCCTGCCGTACGGGTCGCCCGG
Organism: Nocardiopsis baichengensis YIM 90130; assembly: GCF_000341205.1. Classification (NCBI taxonomy): domain Bacteria; kingdom Bacillati; phylum Actinomycetota; class Actinomycetes; order Streptosporangiales; family Nocardiopsidaceae; genus Nocardiopsis; species Nocardiopsis halophila. The sequence continues at coordinate 6,856 of NZ_ANAS01000039.1, forward strand.
GTCCGAAGGGGGTTGGGGATAGTCGCTCATGCGCCGATTCTCGCAAACCCCGGCCCTGCACAGGACGGGACGACAACCCTGGCCGGGTCCGGTCCCGCCGCCTCTGCGAAGATGGGCCTGCGCCGCCGAGGAACACGGAGCCCCGCCGCGGCGGGGTGCGAAGCCGTGGCTGTCCCGCAACTGTGAGGGAGGAGCCCGCCCCGACGCAGGCCACTGCCGGTCCGCCGGCGGGAAGGCACGGGCCGGGCGTCGATCCCCGAGCCAGGAGACTTCGCGGCGCTCGAAGAACGCTCGGCACCGGGGCGCGGACCCCGGCTCGACACGAAGGGCCACGCGTGGCAACGATCCTGCTGCTGTCCACCGCGGACACCGAACTCCTGGCCGCGCGCGCCGCGGAGGCGGGCTACCGGACCGCCAACCCGGCGCGCACCCCCGCCTCCGAGGTCCCCGCACTGCTCGACGGCGCCGACATCGCGGTGGTGCGCCTGCTGGGCGGCAGCGAGGCCTGGAAGGAGGGGCTGGAGGCGCTGCGCGCGAGCGGCGTCCCGCTGGTCGCCCTGGGCGGCGAGGCCGCCCCCGACGCCGAGATGATCGCGCTGTCCACGGTCGCCTCCGGGGTGGCCACCGAGGCCCACGCCTACCTGGCCGAGGGCGGCGTGGGCAACCTGCGCCAGCTCGCCCGCTTCCTGTCCGACACGGTGCTGCTCACCGGCGACGGCTTCGAGCCGCCGGCGAAGATGCCCGAGTTCGGGGTGCACCGCCTCCCGTGGCGCGAGGAGGCCGACCCGGAGCCGGAGGCCGGGCGCCCCACCGTCGCCGTGGTCTTCTACCGGGCCCACGAGCTGGCCGGCAACACCGACTTCGTCGACGTGCTGTGCCGCGCAGTCGAGGACGCCGGGGGCCACCCGCTGCCGGTCTTCTCCGGTTCGCTGCGCGGCCTGGACACCGACAACGCCCCGGGCCTGTTCACCCTGCTGGGCCGGGCCGACGCCGTGGTGACCACGGTGCTGGCCGCCGGGGGCGCCGTGGCCGCGGACGCCAGCGGCGGCGGCGACGAGGACGCCTGGGACGCCGGCGCCCTGGCCGCGCTCGACGTGCCGGTGCTCCAGGGCCTGGTCCTGACCTCCACCCGCGAGCAGTGGCAGGCCTCCGACGCCGCGCTCACCCCGATGGACGCGGGCATGCAGGTCGCCATCCCCGAGTTCGACGGCCGGCTGATCACCGTGCCCTTCTCCTTCAAGGAGGTCGGCGAGGCGGGCATCGCCGTGTACCGGGCCGACCCCGAGCGCGCCGCCCGCATCGCCGGGATCGCCGTGGCCCACGGCCGCCTGCGCTCGGTGCCGCACGCCGACCGCCGGCTGGCCGTGGTGCTCTCCTCCTACCCCACCAAGCACTCCCGGGTCGGCAACGCCGTGGGCCTGGACACCCCCGCCTCGGCGGTGCGCCTGTTCCGCCTGCTCGCCGAGCGCGGCTACGACCTGGGCTCCGACGACGCGCTGTGGCGCGTGCCCGCCCCGGAGGAGGGCCGGCGCGAGGACGACGGGGACCCGCTCATCCACGCGCTGATCGCCGCCGGCGGGCACGACGTGGAGTGGCTGAGCGAGGACCAGCTCGCCGCCGCCGAGGTGCGCGTGCCGCTGGAGGACTACCGGCGCTGGTTCGAGGCCCAGCCGAAGGAGCTGCGCGAGGCCGTCCGCGGCCACTGGGGCGATCCGCCCGGTGAGCTGTACGTCGACGACTCGCGCGGCCGCCCCGAGATCGTGCTGGCCTCGCTGCGCTTCGGCAACGTCGTGCTGATGATCCAGCCGCCGCGGGGCTTCGGGGAGAACCCGATCGCCATCTACCACGACCCCGACCTGCCGCCCTCGCACCACTACCTGGCCGCCTACCGGTGGATGGAGGCCGCCCCCGCCGACGGCGGCTTCGGCGCCCACGCCGTGGTGCACCTGGGCAAGCACGGCACCCTGGAGTGGCTGCCCGGCAAGGGCCTGGGCATGGCGGCCGAGGACGCGCCCGACGCGGTGCTGGGCAACCTGCCGCTGGTCTACCCCTTCATCGTCAACGACCCGGGCGAGGGCACCCAGGCCAAGCGGCGCGGCCACGCCACCGTGGTCGACCACCTGGTGCCGCCCATGGCGCGCGCCGACACCTACGGCGACATCGCCAAGCTGGAGCAGCTGCTCGACGAGTACGCCCTGGTCAGCGACCTGGACCCGGACAAGGGGCCGGCGCTGCGCGCGCAGATCTGGACCCTGATCAAGAGCGCCGAGCTGCACCACGACCTCCACCAGGAGGAGATGCCCTCCGAGGACGAGTTCGACGACTTCGTGATGCACGTCGACGGCTACCTGTGCGAGATCAAGGACGTGCAGATCCGCGACGGCCTGCACATCCTGGGCGCCGCCCCGCAGGGGGAGGCGCGGGTCAACCTCGCGCTCGCCGTGCTGCGGGCCACCCAGGTGTGGGGCGGGCGCGTGGGGGCGCTGCCGGGGCTGCGCGCGGCGCTGGCCCGCCGGTTCGGGCTGGACGAGAAGGAGCTGCTGGCCGAGCCGGGCGCCCGGGTGCAGGTGCCCGGGGAGCTGAGCGCCCTGGTCGACGGGCCCGCCCGGACCGCCTCGGACGCCGTGGACCTGATCGAGACGCTGGCCCGGCGCATGGTCGAGTACATGGAGGAGGACGGCTGGCGGGCCGACCGCGCCGAGGCGGCCGTGGCCGCGGTGCTCGGCGGCGACCGGGCCGACAGCGCCGACAGTGCCGCCGGTGCCGACGGCGGGGAGGCCGCGCAGGCGACGGCCGACATGGTGCGGGTGCTGGTCTTCGCCGCGGAGGAGGTGGTGCCGCGCCTGGACGCCACCGGGGCCGAGATCGACGCGGTCCTGCACGCCCTGGACGGCGGGCACATCCCCGCCGGCCCCTCCGGCTCGCCCACCCGCGGCCTGGTCAACGTGCTGCCCACCGGCCGCAACTTCTACTCGGTCGACCCCAAGGCGATCCCCGCGCGCAACTCCTGGGACGTGGGCCAGGCACTGGCCGACTCGCTGGTGGCCCGCCACCTGGCCGACACCGGCGCCTACCCCCGCTCGGTGGGCATCACCGTGTGGGGCACCGCCGCCATGCGCACCCAGGGCGACGACATCGCCGAGGTGCTGGCGCTGCTGGGCTGCCGCCCGGTGTGGGACGACGCCTCGCGCCGGGTGACCGGCTTCGAGGTGATCCCGCTGGAGGAGCTGGGCCGCCCGCGCATCGACGTGACGCTGCGCGTCTCCGGCTTCTTCCGGGACGCCTTCCCGCACGTGATCGGCCTGGTCGACGATGCCATCGCGGCGGTGTCGGAGCTGGAGGAGCCGGCCGAGTCCAACTACTGCCGCGCCCACGCGGTGGCGGACCTCGCCGAGCACGGCGACTGGCGGCGCGCCACCACCCGCATCTTCGGTTCCAAGCCGGGCGCCTACGGGGCGGGCCTGCTGCCGCTGATCGACTCGCGGAACTGGCGCGACGACGCCGACCTGGCCGAGGTGTACGCGGTGTGGGGCGGCTACGCCTACGGCCGCGGGCTGGACGGGGCCGAGGCCCGCACCGACATGGAGTCGGCCTTCCGCCGCATCTCGGTGGCGGCCAAGAACCAGGACACCCGCGAGCACGACATCGTCGACTCCGACGACTACTTCCAGTACCACGGCGGCATGGTGGCGATGGTGCGCCGCCTGACGGGCGAGTCCCCGGCCGCTTACATCGGCGACTCGGCGGTCCCCGAGCGGGTCAAGACCCGCACCCTCGGGGAGGAGACCCGCCGGGTGTTCCGCGCGCGCGTGGTCAACCCCCGGTGGATCGCGGCGATGCGCCGCCACGGCTACAAGGGCGCGTTCGAGCTCGCGGCCACGGTGGACTACCTGTTCGGCTACGACGCCACCGCCGGGGTCGTGGACGACTGGATGTACAAGACCCTGGCCGAGACCTACGTGTTCGACCCGGAGAACAGCGAGTTCCTGGAGGACTCGAACCCGTGGGCGCTGCGGGGGATCTCCGAGCGCCTGCTGGAAGCGGCCGACCGGGGCCTGTGGGCCGAGCCCGACAAGGAGGTCCTGGACCGCCTTCGCGAGACCTACCTGCGCCTGGAGGGCGACCTGGAGGGCGACGACGAGGACTGACGGCGGTCGGCGACCGCCGGAGGCCCCTGATGCGATCGGGCCGGTGGCGCAGCAGCGGCACCGGCCCGATCGCGTGAGGCGGGTCCCGTGGAGCCGTACGGCCTCGCCCGACCGATCCGCCCTCAGGGGCGGCGCGTGGTGAGCCGGAGTGGAGGGGCTGAGCGAACGGCGGGGCCTGCGCGGCCCGTGTTCGGGTCCTGAAGGGCGCGGTGAGGAGAGGCGGGAAGACGCGTCGCGTCGCGCTCGGCGGTGATTGCGGAGCCGGGAGGGTCTGCTCTCTTCTTCAGCGGTCCGGATCAGACCTTGGTGTAGAAGTGCGCGTCGTGGCGGCCTTCCCCGGGCGTGTACAGGTAGAACCGGATGTCCTCCTCGAAGGAGACGACCATGTAGCCCTGCCAGGTGTCCGGGGAGTCCATCGTGATCCAATGGCCCGTCGAATTGATTTCGCACTCCCCGAGCCCGGTGGGGTCGCCGGGCTTCTGCTCTTCCAGCTCATTCAGGTAGTAGCAGAGGTCCCAGTCCCCGTCGAGCCGCCTGCCCTCGACCTTCTGCCCCTCACCGGGACCGATGGCGTCGCCCATGGCCGTGTAGGTGTGGTCGTCCCGAAACTCGATGGTCCGGCCCTGGTCGTCCTCCCAGGTGCCCATCACGTCGTCCCGGAAGATCCGCCCTTCCGGGTCGGCGTAGAGCAGCTCGGTGGGAATGCCGCAGCCGGCGGCAACGAGCGCGGTCACGGTGATGAGGGCCGCCGAGGCAAGGCGCCGCGGCCGGTGACGGAATCGCAATCGGGTCTCCGCTCAGGTCCGGGGGATACCGCCCCGGAGGGTGAATGCGTCCCCAATTCGCCGGTGAGCGTACCGCGGGCCTGCTCACCTGCTTCTTCGGGGTGGCCCGGCGCCGGATGCGAAGGGCCCGGGGCCGGCTCCGCGCTCGGGCCGCCCCGTCCTCTTCCGAGCGGTCGCGTTCCCCCGGGGCCGTCGTGACCGGATGTGGCCATCCCTGCCGCATGTGGCACCGATGACGCCCGGCGCCGCCCGTTCAGTGTTGTTACCGCTGGTAGCGGAAGCGGGCCGGACCGGGCGCCCGCGGGCGCGCGCCGCACCGATCGGCCGCACGTACGGCGGAGGGGAACATGAAACTCTTTCGCAATCACCGCTGCGGTGCGTAACCTGCCGCCGACCCGACGCGTACCACGACCCTCGACACCACCCGTACCGACCCCCTGGTGATCCCCCTGCCGATCGAGGTACGACACATGCTCCAGCACCCCCGACGCAGCATCCCCGCCGCGGGGCTGGCGATCGCCTGCGCGCTCGCCCTGGCCCCCGGCCCGTTCGGCGGAGCCGCGCCGGCGGCCGCCGCGGACGGGCCCGACCCCGCCGAGATCATGGCCGCGATCGAGGACCACTGCGGCGAGGACGGCTGCAGCGACGTCCTGCCCCCCGGCCAGAACGGCGATGCCACCCTGGTCGAGATCCTCGGCAACCAGGCCTTCGGCACCCGCCCGGCGCACTCCTCGGACCAGCTCGACCGGTACGACGACCTGCTGCACGACTACGAGGGCCTGGACGACTCCGGCCTCGACGACTACTTCATGGACGCCTCCTTCGGCGTCGACCCCGGCGACGTCGAGCGCGAGTACAGCCCGCGCGGGGACGTGACCATCCAGCGCGACAAGGGCTTCGGCGTCCCCCACATCTACGGCGAGACGCGCGAGGGCACCATGTACGGCGCCGGCTACGCCGCCGCCGAGGACCGGCTCTTCCTCATGGACGTGCTGCGCAACCTGGGCCGCGGCGAGCTGACCCCCTTCGCCGGCGGGGCCCCGGGCAACCGCTCCTTCGAGCAGATGCTCTGGCGCACGGCCCCCTACACCGAGGAGGACAAGCAGGCCCAGATCGACCGGGTCGCCGCCTCCGGCGAGCGGGGCGCACAGGCCCTGGCCGACGTGGAGTCCTACGTCGAGGGCATCAACGCCTACATCGACCGCTCCCAGGACCGCCGCGACTACCCCGGCGAGTACGTGCTGACCGGGCACAAGAACGCCATCACCCAGGAAGGCGAGATCGAGCACTTCCGCCCGACCGACGTCGTCGGCATCGCCTCCCTGGTGGGCGCGCTGTTCGGCGGCGGGGGCGGCGGCGAGGTGCAGTCCGCGCTGATCCGCCTGTCCTTCCAGAACCGGTACGGCCAGGAGGAGGGCGACCGGCGCTGGCAGGCCTGGCGCATGCAGAACGACCCGGAGGCCGTGGCCACGGTCGACGGGGACTTCCCCTACGCCCGGACCCCCGAGGAGCCGGTCGGGCGCGCCATGCCCGACGAGGGGTCGGTCGAGCCCTACGACATCGTCCACGACGAGTCCGGATCGGCCGCCTCCGGCCAGGCGGCCCCGCAGAGCGCACCCGAGGCCGCCTCGGCGGCCAGTGCCGACAAGGACGGCGGCACCGTGGAGGAGCTGCCCGCCCACCAGGAGGCCGAACTGGAGGAGAAGGCCGAGGAGGGCGACCTGGAGGAGGCCGCCGGCATCTTCAACGACGGCGTCCTTCCCGCCGACCTGGCCGAGCCGCGCGGCATGTCCAACGCGCTCATGGTCTCCGGCGAGCACACCGCCGACGGCAGCCCGATCGCCGTCATGGGACCCCAGACCGGCTACTTCTCCCCGCAGCTGCTCATGGTGCAGGAGCTGCAGGGGCCGGGCATCAGCGCCCGCGGCGCCTCCTTCGCCGGAACCAGCTTCTACGTGCAGATGGGGCGCGGCGCCGACTACGCCTGGAGCGCCACCTCCGCCGGGCAGGACATCACCGACACCTTCGCGGTGGAGCTGTGCGAGTCCGACGGGTCCGACCCCGACACCGGCTCGCGGTCCTACGTCGCCCGGGACGGCTCCTGCACCGGCTTCGAGGAGCTGACCGTGGAGAACTCCTGGGAGCCCACGGTCGCCGACCAGACGCCCGAGGGGTCCTACCGCTTGACCTCGCTGCGCTCGGAGTACGGGCTGGTGGAGTCGTTCGGCACGGTCGACGGCGCCCCCGTCGCCTTCACCGTGCGCCGCTCCACCTACATGCGGGAGGTCGACTCCATCATCGGCTTCCAGCGGTTCAACGACCCCGGCGAGATCGGATCGGCCGCCGACTTCCAGGAGGCCGCCGCCGACGTCGGCTACGCCTTCAACTGGCACTACGCCGACGCCGGCGAGGTCGCCTTCCAGAACTCCGGCGCCAACCCGGTGCGCACCGAGGGCACCGACCCCGACCTGCCCATCGCCGCCGGCTCCGAGGCCGGGTGGAAGGGGTGGGACCCTGCCGACAACGGCGCCGAGTACCACCCCCGGCAGGACCACCCCAACTCGGTTGGCCAGGACTACTACGTCAACTGGAACAACAAGGCCGGCCGGGGCTACACCTCGGGCTGGGGGACCGGGTCGGTGCACCGCGGCGACCTGCTCGACGGGCGGGTGCGCGGCCTCATCGAGGACGGGCACGCCTTCACCCGGGCCTCCCTGACCGCCACCATGATGGAGGCCGGCCACACCGACCTGCGCGGTGAGCAGGTGCTGCCGGTGCTGCTGGAGGTGCTGGAGCGCGCCGACACCTCCGACCCGGAGGCGGCCGAGGCCCTGCAGGCGCTCACCGCCTGGGAGGAGGCGGGCGCTCCGCGCCTCGAGCCCGAGCGCGACGCCGGGTCCTATGCGCACGCTGACGCGATCCGGGTCATGGACGCCTGGTGGCCGCGCCTGGTGGAGGCCCAGTTCGAGCCGGGGCTGGGCGAGGCCCTGTACGGCGAGATCGGCAGGGCGGTCCAGCTCGGCGAGACGCCCCACGGGGACGGCGAGCACAAGGGCTCGGCGTTCCAGTACGGCTGGTGGTCCTACGTGGACAAGGACCTGCGCACCGTGCTCGGCGAGGACGTCGAGGGCGGACTGGGCGGCCCCTACTGCGGGGGCGGCGACGCCGACGCCTGCGCCCAGGTGCTCGCCGACACCCTGGCCGAGGCGGCGGCGGTGCCCGCCGAGGAGGTCTACCCGGCCGCCGGCGGCTGCGACGCGGGCGACCAGCTGTGCGCCGACACGGTCGTGCACCAGGCCCTGGGCGGCATCAACATGTGGCCCATCGCCTGGCAGAACCGGCCGACCTACCAGATGGTGATGCAGTTCGAGAGCCGGCGGGGCTGACCCGCGCCGGACGCGGGGGCGGGCCGCCGGCCCGCCCCCGCGCGCCTGTCCGGGGGCCCTTCTCCGGGGCGGCGCGGGGCGCGCGCGGCGGACGCTGCGCCGATCTCCCGGGCCTCTTCGGAGAGGCGGCGGTGCGGGTGCGGTGCGGCGGGCCGGAAACCTCCGGAACGGAGGGGATCCCGTGCCCGAAAGATGTGTGCTTCCTCACCACGGCGCGGGTAGTTTAGGGGTACCCGCTGGACGGGAGGCCGTTTATGCCGCTATGGGTCCTCTGGCTGATCGCCGCCGTTGCGCTCGGCGTCGCCGAGGCCTTCACCCTGACCCTCTCCCTCGGCCTGCTGGCGGTCGCGGCGCTGGTCGCCGGTGTCGTCGGCGCCGCGGGCATGGGGGTGGTGGCCCAGGTGCTGGCCTTCATCGTGACGTCGGCCGCCGGGCTGCTGGTGATCCGCCCCATCGCCCGCCGCCACATGCGCCAGCCGCCGCTGCTGCCGTCGGGCACCGACGCCCTCGTGGGCCGCTCCGCCGTGGTCATCGAGGAGGTCACCGGCGACGACGGGCGCATCAAGCTGCTCGGAGAGGAGTGGTCCGCGCGCGCCCTGGACGAGGACCATGTGATCCCCGCGGGCGTGCACGTGGACGTCATGGAGATCGACGGCGCCACCGCCGTGGTCTATCCGCGCGAGGCCTTGCCGTGAGCCCCACGCACCGACCCCTAGATCCGACTCGCAGGGCAGGTACATCATGGGAGCCGACATCCTCTTCATCGTCCTGGCGGCCATCGCGGTACTGCTGGTGGTCTCCACGGTGCGGATCGTTCCGCAGGCCCGCGCCTACAACATCGAGCGCTTCGGCCGCTACCAGCGCACCCTCCAGCCCGGGCTGAACTTCATCATCCCGGTGGTGGACCGCGTCAACACCAAGTTCGACCTGCGCGAGCAGGTGTTCTCCTCCCGGCCGCAGCCGGTCATCACCGAGGACAACCTGGTCGTCAACATCGACACGGTGCTCTACTACCAGATCACCGAGCCCAAGGCGGCGGCCTATGAGGTCGCCAACTACCTGCAGGCCATCGACCAGCTGACCGTCACCACGCTACGCAACGTGATCGGCGGGATGGACCTGGAGCGCACGCTGACCTCCCGGGAGGAGATCAACACCAAGCTGCGCGGCGTGCTGGACGAGGCCACCGGCAAGTGGGGCATCCGCGTCAACCGGGTGGAGATCAAGGCGATCGACCCGCCGCCCACCATCAAGGAGGCGATGGAGAAGCAGATGCGGGCCGAGCGCGACAAGCGGGCCGTGGTCCTGCACGCGGAGGGCGAGCGGCAGCAGCGCATCCTCACCGCGGAGGGCGCCCGCCAGCAGGCGATCCTGGAGGCGCAGGGCGACCAGCAGGCGCGGATCCTGCGTGCGGACGGCGAGGCCCAGGCCGTCGAGCGGGTCTTCCAGGCGGTGCACCGCAACAACGCCGACCCCAAGCTCCTGGCCTACAAGTACCTGGAGACGCTGCCTGCGCTGGCCAACGGCGAGGGCAACACCTTCTGGGTGATCCCGGGCGAGCTGACCTCGGCGGTGCAGAACGTGACCCGGGCCTTCGCCGGGGAGGCGGGCGCCGCGTCCGACGGCGGCGGCGAACAGGGCGGCGACGAGAGCGCGGGGCGCTCCGAGCGCACGGACGAGCTGGAGGAGGGCGCGACCCCGGAGCTGACCTCGGGCGTGTACGGCGACCGTGCCTCCCGGTCCGCAGCGGACGAGGCCGCCCAGAGCGCGGCCGAGGCGGTGGAGAGCGCCCGCAGGGCGGCGGAGGCGGCCGCGGCCGGAGGGACGGTCTCCGACTCCGGCATCCCGGAGCAGAGCGGCGGTGAGCGCTGAGTCCTCCGACACCGGGACGGGGGCGCCGGAGCGCCCGGGCAGGACGGCGGTGAGTCCCGCCCCTCGCCGGGGCGCCGGGTGTGCCGGGTTCCCGGGTGGTGACGGGGGAGGGACTTCCGGCGGGGAGAGACAGGTGCACCGGTAGGGAGGCCACGGCGGCCGCCGGTGTGTGACGCCAGGGCGGCGCTGCCGTGTCGGGGGTGAAGAGCACGGACGAGGGCGCGCGGGCTACGGGGCCCGGCCACGGACGAGGACGCCGGGGCGCCGGTGCCGTCGGCGGGGCCCGGTCCGGTGCGGGCGACCGTTTCGCCGCACCGCCTGCGGGCATGGGGCGCACACCGTGCCCATTCGATACGCCGGGTCGTGACGCCAGGGACCCGGCCGGACGCGGAGGTGGCGGCCTGAGCGGGTCACCGTCCCCTCCGGCAGTGGACGAGGCGGCCCCGTACCGATGACGCCATAGGGGGCCGGGGCCGGTCTCTGCCCAAGACCTCGAGGAACCGCGGCCCCGGGCATCAGCCCTCGCTCGATTCGGAGTCCTCTTGGGGCTCCTCGTCCTCCGTGGCGGGGGCGGTCTCCATCAGCTTGTAGTCGTCGAACAGGGCGACCGCGTCGTCGCCGCTGCCGCCGGAGCGGGTCAGCAGGAGGCCGGTGCCGCGGCCCAGGATCGGCTGCTCGTCGGTGGCCTCGGCCACGAACTCGCCGTTGAGCCAGGCGCGGACGGTCACGACGCCGTCCTCGAGGTCCTGGCCCTCCTCGACGGTGCGGTCGCAGGTGATCTGCAGGGTGTTGACGGCCTCGTCGCCCGACTCGTACCCGGGGACCTCGGTGATGCCGGCCAGGGTGCCCTGCCCCTCCTCGGACCCGCCGTTGCGCCGGATGACCAGCTCCTTGCCGTCCTTGCGGAGCATGACCTCGTACTGGCGGTAGTCCTCGTCGTAGCGGTCCTCGTCGGCGTCGTAGCTGAAGCAGTACATCCCCGCCTCGGCGTACTCGGGGCCGGAGTCCCACCGCAGGTCGGCCGAGGCCGCCATGTGCACCGGGTGCTTGTCGCCCAGCGGCGCGTAGGCCCGCACCCACGGCTCGTCCTCGTCGGCGCGCATCGCGAAGGCCTGGTCGGTGTGGCCGGTGGTCGAGTCGTCCTCGAACTCGTAGTCGTACTTGTCGGTCCACGAGGTCTCGCCGCTGTCGAAGTCCTGCTGGTAGACGCTGCGGGCCTCGGCGGGGAACGCCGGGTCGCGGTTCAGGTAGAGGGCGGCCCCGCCGGCGGCGAGCAGCACGAGCACCGCGCCCCCGCCGATCAGGGCCATGACGGGCTTGGAGCGCCGCTTGCGCCCGCCGGGCGGCACCTGGCCGCCGGGCGGGGTGCCCGGTCCTCCCGGTCCTCCCGGTCCTCCCGGTCCGCCGGGGCCTCCGGGACCGCCCGGACCGCCGACACCGGCCGCCGCGAAGGGCGCGGGCCCACCGTGCGGGGGCGAGGGCGCACCCGGGCCGCCGGCACCGGGAGGCGCACCCGGGCCTGCGGGGGCGCCGGGGCCGTACGCCTGCGGGGGAGCCCCGTACGGCGGCTGCTGCGGCCCGGAGGGGACGGCCCCGTGCGGGACGCCCGGCACGGGCTGCTGCGGGCCGGACGGGGGGTGCGGCGCGTACGGCGCGGTCGGCGGCGCCGCGGCGGTCTCCTGCGGGGACGGGCCCTGCGGGCTCGGCCCCTGCGGCGGGAGCGCGGCGGTCGGCTGGGCCTGGAGGTCGGCGGTGGGGGTGTCCTCCTCCGCCGACGGTGCGGCCACGGCCTGCGTGGGGCGCGCGGTAGACGGCGGCGTCCAGGAGCGCACCAGCGTCTGGTCGACCACCGAGGCGCTGGGGTCCTCCTTGCCGACCAGGCGGTTGAGGAGCTGCTGGGCGGTCGGGCGGCCGGCCGGGTCCTTGGACAGGGCGGCCGCGACCATGTCCCGCAGCGGCGGCTCCAGGTCGCCCAGCTCGGGGGCCATCGAGGAGATCTGGTGCAGCACCGCCGGGACGCTGGGGGCGTCGAAGGGGGCGCGGCCGGTCCCGGCGAAGGTGACCAGGCAGCCCCAGGAGAAGATGTCGGAGGCGGGCGTGATGTCGTCGCCCGCGATGAGCTCGGGGGCCAGGTAGGCGGGGGTGCCCATGAGCTGGCTGGAGCGGGTGACCGCGCCCTCGTCCTCCATGGCGCGGGCGATGCCGAAGTCGATCACCTTGGGGCCCACCGAGGACAGCAGCACGTTGGCCGGCTTGAGGTCGCGGTGGATCACCCCGGCGCCGTGGATCGCGGTGAGCGCCGCGGCCACGCCCATGGCCAGGCCGTCCAGCGTGCCGCCGACCATCGGCCCCTCGGCGGCGATCGCCTCGGCCAGGTTGGGGCCCGGCACGTACTCGGAGACGATGAACAGCGGCTCGCCGTCCAGGCGGGCGTCGAGCACGCCGGCGGTGGAGAACCGGGCCACCCGGCGGGCCGACTCCACCTCCCGGCCGAAGCGCCGCCGGAAGTCCTCGTCGTCGGCGAGGCCGGGGTGGATGAGTTTGACCGCGACCCGTCGGCCCTGTGCGGTGCGGGCCAGGTAGACGGTGCCCATGCCGCCGCGCCCCAGCCGGCCCAGGACCGTGTAGTCGCCGAGCTCGCGGGGGTCGCCGGTGCGCAGGGGTCTGGCGCTGTCGTGCCCGTTAGACGTCACTGTTCCGAAGTTCCTTTGCGGGTCGCGATTCGCCGTCATAGCGTACCGACGCCGCGACCGCCCGGGTATCGGTGCTTCGGTCCCCGCGGCCGGACCGGCGCCGCTATGATGGGAACACGTGTTCGAAGCCTGTCCTTCCCCGCAGGCTCTGGTCGTGCTGTCGGCGCAGCGGTGCCGGCGCCGGAAGGGGAGGAGGCCGATGAGCCGGGTGTACGGCGCGCAGATCGACGTGGTGGAGAAGGAGGGGCGGCCGGTCCGCTTCACCTGGAGCGGGCGGATCCACACCGTGCGCCGGGTGATCGACCACTGGGTGACCCTGCGGGCCGAGTGGGCGGCGGAGGCGGGCGAGCGGCTGCCGCAGCGGCGCCACTGGCGGGTCGAGGCGGGCTCGGACCGCTCGCTGGGCGTCTACGAGCTGCGGCACGATGTCGTCGCGGGGTCCTGGACGCTGGTGCGGGTGCTGGACTGATCCGCAGGGGCCCACCGGTGCTGCCCTCCGGGGCCTCGGGCGCGGGGCCCGTCGAGTGCGTGCGCGGCATGGGCAGGGCCGGCGGGAGGCGCCCGCGGTCCGGTCGCCGATCCGCTTCGGCGGCCGGAGGCGGAACGGAATGCGCGCCCCCGCGGGTGACGCCCCTCCCTGCTCCGGTCGATGGGCGGGCTCACCCCAGGACCATGTCCCGGAGGGCGCGCAGGGTGGGTTCGTCGCGCACGCCGGCCACCACCAGCGTCGTGACGGGGGTGCCGCGCCAGGCCTCCAGCCGCTCGGCGATCCGGGGGAGCGGGCCCACCAGGCACAGGGCGTCGGCGAGTTCGTCGGGAACGGCGCTCACCGCCTCGCCGCGGCGGCCCGCCAGGAACAGCTCCTGCACCTTGCGGGCGGCGTCGCCGAAGCCGAGGCGGACGAAGACCTGGAGGTGGAAATTGCGGCGGGCGGCGCCCATGCCCCCGATGTAGAAGGCCAGCGGCGCCTTGGCGGCGTACAGCGCGGCCGCGGTGTCGGTGCCCGGAACGACGGTGACGGTGCAGGCAATGTCGAAGCCGGGGGGAGCGGCGGCCAGGGCGTCGGCGTACAGGGCGGGGCTGCGCTCGGGGTGGAAGAACATGGGCGCCCAGCCGTCGGCGGCCTCGGCGGCGAGGGCGACGTTGCGTGGGCCCTCGGCGCCCAGGTAGACGGGGATGCGCGGGCGCAGCGGGCGGGTGATGGGCTTGAGCGGCTTGCCGAGCCCGGTGCCGCCGGGCAGCGGCAGGGGGTAGTGCGGCCCGTCGGAGACGACGGGGCCCTCGCGGCGCCAGACCTGGCGCATGATGTCGAGGTATTCGCGGGTGCGCTCCAGGGGGCGGGGGAAGGGACGGCCGTACCAGCCCTCCACGACCTGAGGTCCGGAGACGCCGATGCCCAGGCGCAGGCGCCCGCCGGAGAGGTGGTCGAGGGTCAGGGCGTGCATCGCGGTGGCGGTGGGGGTGCGGGCGGAGATCTGTGCGACGGCGGTCCCCAGACCGATCCGCCGGGTCTGCGCGCCGTACCAGGCGAGCGGGGTGAAGGCGTCGGAGCCGTAGGCCTCGGCGGTCCACACCGAGTCGTACCCGAGCGCCTCGGCGGTGCGCACGGTGGCGGAGGCGTCGTCGCCTTCGGCCCCCCAGTAGCCGAGGGCGAGCCCGATCCTCATGTCCGCGGCCACGGCGCCTCCCCAGGGGGTCGGGTGGCCTGCATGGTAGAACGCGTTCCATTTCGGGGGGAAGGGCCTGTGCCGGAGGGCGCCGTCCGGGGCGGCCGGGGCGGGCCGGGCGCCGGTTCGACCCCTGGCCGGAAACGGCCCGGAACACGCCGTATGAGACTGTGTAGGGCGGTGCCGAGGCAGGAACGCCGGTGTGAAGCCGGGGCGGACCCGCCACTGTGACCGGGGAGCGGACCCGCGGGAGGACGCCACCGCCGATGTGTGCGGCGGGAAGGCGGCGGGCGAGCGCCGATCCGGGAGCCAGGACACTGCACGGCGCCGCGACCGACCCCTATGGGCGTGGACTCCCGAGGAAGGACTGACCCGCGTGAGCGCTACCGCTCGCTATCCCTTCAGCGCGGTCGTCGGCATGGACGACCTGAAACTTGCCCTGCTCGTCAACGCGGTCTCCCCGGCGGTCGGCGGGGTCCTGGTCCGCGGCGAGAAGGGCACCGCAAAGTCGACCGCGGTGCGCGCACTGGCCACGCTGCTGCCCGACCAGCAGGCGGTGGCCGGGTGCCGGTTCGGCTGCGACCCCGACGCCCCCGACCCCGAGTGCCCGGACGGCCCGCACCCCGCCGGCGCGGTCCCCGAAGACCGCCCGGCCCGGCTGGTGGAGCTGCCGGTGGGCGCCAGCGAGGACCGGCTCGTCGGCTCCCTCGACATCGAGCGCGCCCTCACCGAGGGCGTGACCGCCTTCGAGCCCGGCCTGCTCGCCGCCGCGCACCGCGGGGTTCTGTATGTGGACGAGGTGAACCTGCTCCACGACCACCTGGTCGACCTCATGCTGGACGCGGCCGCCATGGGCACCTGCCACGTCGAGCGCGAGGGCGTCTCGGTGCGGCACGCCGCCCGGTTCATCCTGGTCGGCACCATGAACCCCGAGGAGGGGGAGCTGCGGCCGCAGCTGCTGGACCGCTTCGGGCTGACCGTGGAGGTCGCCGCCACCCGCGACCCGGCCGAGCGGGCCGAGGTGGTGCGCCGCCGCCTGGCCTTCGAGACCGACCCCGCCGGGTTCGCGGCGGGCTTCCAGCACGAGGAGCGCGAGCTGGCCGAGCGGATCCGCGCGGCCCGCAAGCGGCTGCCCGGCGTGGTGCTCACCGACGCGGCGCTGCGCCAGGTCACCGCCGTGTGCGCGGCCTTCGAGGTGGACGGGCTGCGTGCGGACATCGTGACCGCGCGCGCCGCGATGGCGCTGGCCGCCTGGCGGGACCGCACCGAGGTCACCTCCGACGACGTGCGCGACGCCGCCCGGCTGTCGCTGCCGCACCGCCGGCGCCGCGACCCCTTCGACGCTCCGGGCCTGGACGAGGACCGGCTCTCCGACGCCCTGCAGGAGGCGGGTGAGCAGGACCCAAAAGGCTCTGAGGACGACCCGGACGGCCCGGGGAGTCCAGACGGCGGCGGACAGGGCGGCGACGGCGGTGACGGCGACGACGGCGGTGACGGGAACGGCGGTGACGGCGGCGGGCAGGGCCCGGCGCCCGAGGCCGGCGAGGCCCGTGAGGACGACGACGGCCGCGACGGCGGCCCCGAGGAGTCCGCGCAGGAGGGCGAGGCGCCCGCCGACCCCCCTCCCGGCCGGCCGCAGGAGCGGCCGGACGGGGAGGACGGGGAGAACGAGCAGCGGAAGCGCGCCGGCGCCGGAGGCGAGCAGTCCTCCGAGGCCGGCGAGACCTTCCGTCCCCGGCTGTTCAGCGTCAAGGGGATCGGCGCGGGCGCGCCCGGCCGCCGCTCGCGGGCGGAGACCCCGTTCGGCCGCGCCTCCGGCGCCCGCCGGCCCGGCGAGGGCCGCGGGCCGCTGCACCTGAGCGCGACGCTGCGCGCGGCCGCACCGCACCAGCGGGCGCGCGGGCGCACCGGTGCCGGCCTGGTCCTGCGCCGCGGCGACCTGCGCGAGGCGGTGCGCGAGGGCCGGGAGGGCAACCTGGTGCTGTTCTGCGTGGACGCCAGCGGGTCGATGGCGGCGCGGCAGCGCATGCGGGCGGTCAAGGGGGCGGTGCTGAGCCTGCTCCTGGACGCCTACCAGCGGCGTGACAAGGTCGGGCTGGTGACCTTCCGCGGCCGTGAGGGCCGGGTGGAGCTGCCGCCCACCTCTTCGGTGGAGGCGGGGGCACGGCGGCTGCACGACCTGCGCACCGGGGGGCGCACCCCGCTGGCGGCGGGGCTGCTGCAGGCGGCGGACGTGCTGCGCGTGGAGCGGCTGCGCGACGCGCGCCGCCGGCCGCTGCTGGTGCTCGTCACCGACGGGCGCGCCACCCACGGCGGCCTCGACGACGCACTGCGGGCGGCGGCGTGGATCGGCGCCCAGGACGTGCAGACGGTGGTCGTGGACTGCGAGTCGGGGCCGGTCCGCCTGGGGCTGGCCGAGCGGCTGGCGGCCCAGGCCGGAGGCGAGGCGGTCCGCCTGGAGGAGCTGGGGGCCGAGGCCCTCACCGGGCTGGTGCGCGGCACACGCGGCCGCGTCGCCTGAGGGCGGCCCGAGACCGGCCTCGACCCCGCACCCACCACCGGGCATCGGAACAGAAAGCAGGAAGAGCACATGCCTCAGGGCAAACCCAACTACGTCCCCGACGACGGGCTGACCACGCGGCAGCGGCGGCACCGGCCGCTGGTGGTCGTGCACACCGGGCCGGGCAAGGGCAAGTCGACGGCGGCCTTCGGGCTGGCCACCCGCGCGTGGGCGCAGGGGTGGGACATCGGCGTGTTCCAGTTCGTGAAGTCGGCCAAGTGGCGCATCGGGGAGGAGAAGGCGCTGCAGGTGCTGGGGGCCACCGGCGAGGGCGGCGCGGTCACCTGGAACAAGATGGGCGAGGGGTGGTCCTGGATCCAGCGCCCGGGCAGCGAGCAGGACCACGCCGCCGACGCCGCCGAGGGCTGGGCCCAGATCAAGCGCGACCTGGCGGCCGAGACCTACCGGATGTACGTGCTGGACGAGTTCACCTACCCGATGAAGTGGGGGTGGGTGGACCCTGAGGACGTCGTCGAGACCCTGCGCAACCGGCCCGGGACCCAGCACGTGGTGATCACCGGCCGCGACGCCGACCCGCGCCTGCTGGAGGCGGCGGACCTGGTGACGGAGATGACCAAGGTCAAGCACCCGATGGACAACGGCCAGAAGGGCCAGCGCGGCATCGAGTGGTGACCCCGCCGTCCCGGAGGCACTGAAGACGCCGGAGACGCCTCCGGGACGGCCCCGGCCACCTACGAACCGTGAGCCCCGGGAAGGTGAATGCGCACCGCAGGGAGCGCGTCCGGTGCACCGGTGCACCCTGCCCGGCTGCGGTGGTTCCGGCCCCCGGTCGGCCTTCGGCCGCCTGGCCGGGCGCGCGCTCGGTTCGCCGCGCCCGGCGGGCGGCGATGTTTGTGCTTCTTCCCGACCGTCGCCGTCCGTCGGACCGACCGCAGCCCAGGGTCCCCCGCTCACGCCTGTCGGCCGGGTGTCGGGCCGGCGGAGTGCAAGGGGACGGCGACGAGGACGAGGGCCGCGGATGTCCGGGCAGCGCCGCCGGGTACCGGGCGTGCGGACGGTCGCGGACGAGAGCGGCGACGGAGCAGCAGGTACCGCGCCCCTCGGCGGCCTGCCGGGCGCCAGGCCGGCAGCGGTCCCGCGTGCGGGCAGCGACGAAGGGGGGTGGGGCCCGGGCCTGTCAGCCGCTGGCCGCCCGCATCGACACCTTGTTGATCTCGGGAAAGTCGGGGTAATACCGGCGAGTATTACCCCGACTTTCCCGAGATCAACAAGGAAGGAGGGCGAGCGATCAGCGGTCGCCCCCTTCAGACCAGGTCGGACGGGATCAGGCTGTACACCGCCAGGTCGGTCCGGCCCCCGTGGAGGGGCATGGCGTTGCGTTCGATGCCCTCGAACGTGAAGCCCGTCTTCTCGGCCACCCTCCTCGATGCCCGGTTCCCCGTGGCCGCCTTCAGTTCCACCCGTTCGAAGCCCTGGTCGGCGATGGCCCACCGGCTCACCGCCAGCACCGCCTCGGTCGCCATGCCCCGGCCGCGGGCCCAGGGGGAGAACCAGTACCCGACCTCGGTCGTGCGCGCCTTCCACAGCGTCCGCAGCAGGCCGATCGCCCCCACGAACCGCCCCGTCGCGGCGTCGCAGGCCGCCCACTGCTGCCCGTCGCCCGAGGCCCGCAGCGCCGGGGCGGTGACCGTGCACCACTTCTCCGCCTCGTCCCGGGTGTAGGGCACCCCCGGCGCGGGCATCGGGACCCACTCCTGGGTGGACGGAGCCGATGCCGCCTCCAGCACGCCGTCCACGTCGGCCTCGGTGAACGCCCGCAGGACCAGCCGCTCGGTCTCCAAGACCACCATGGGCATCCGCTCGGTCCCCGCACCGCCCGTGCTCACGAGCGCCCCCTCTCCGCGTGGGTGCGTGCCGCCTCCAGGAAGCGGGCGGCGATACCCGGCGCGCCGGCCCAGTGCAGGTGCAGGTAGGACGCGCACATCGTCGCCCCGCCGAACCCCTCCGGGGCGTCGGGGCTCCACTGCCAGGCGGGCGCGGACCCGTGGGCCGGGTCCACCGCCGTCCGGTGGAACTCGTGCCCGTGCACCCGGGTGCCCGCCGCGGCCAGCACCGAGTCGCCGACCGCGACCGCCTCCCGGTAGCCCAGCGTCAGCCGCCCGGTCATCCGGGCCTTGGCCGGGAGCACCCCGCACATGGGCGCCCCGTCCAGGCTCTCCGACAGGTACAGCAGCCCCGCGCACTCGGCGGCCAGTGGGCCCCCGGCGGCGGCGAAGGAGGCCACACGCCCGCGCAGCGGCGCGTTGGCCGACAGCCGCTCGGCGTGCATCTCGGGGAACCCGCCGCCCACGACGAGCCCCGCCGTCCCCTCCGGGAGCCTCTCGTCCCGCAGCGGGTCGACCGTGCGCACCTCGGCGCCGCCCGCCCGCAGCAGCTCGGTGTTCTCGGTGTAGGCGAAGGTGAACGCCTCCCCGCCGGCCGCGGCCACCACGGGGGCCGGACCGGTGCCCGGGACCGCGTCCAGCGCCGCCGCCTCGTCCGCGGGGCTCCACGCCGGGCCGTCCAGCGGGCCGGCGGTGCGCGCCAGCGCCGCCACCGCGTCCAGGTCGCAGGAGTCGGCGACCAGGCTCCCCAGCGCCCGCACCGCCTCGGACGCCTCCGCGGCCCGCTCGGCCGCCGGGATCAGCCCCAGGTGGCGGGCGGGCGTCTCCACCGAGTCGTGCCGGCGCAGCGCCCCCAGCACCGGCACCCCGGCGTCCTCCATGGCCGTGCGCAGCAGCTCCTCGTGCCGGTCGGAGCCGACCCGGTTGAGGATCACGCCGCCGACCCGCACCCGGGTGTCGTAGGTGCAGAACCCGTGCACCAGCGCCGCCACCGAGCGGGAGGCGCGGGCGGCGTCCACCACCAGCACCACCGGCGCCCGCAGCAGCCCGGCCACGTGCGCCGTCGAGGCGAAGTCGCCCGCGCCGGCGTGGTGCCGCGGCCGGGAGGCCCCGTCGAAGAGCCCCATGACCCCTTCCACCACGGCGATGTCGGCGCCCGCCGACCCGTGCAGGAACAGCGGGGCCACCCGCCCCTCCCCGCACAGCACCGGGTCCAGGTTGCGCGGCGGCCGCCCCGTGGCCAGCGCGTGGTACCCGGGGTCGATGTAGTCCGGGCCCACCTTGTGGCCGGAGACCCGGTCCCCCCGCGCGGCGAACGCCGCCATCAGCCCTGTGGCCACCGTGGTCTTCCCGCTCCCCGACGCGGGGGCCGCGACCACCACACGCGGTACCGCCACCCGGGCCTCCCTCCTGCTCGCTCCGCCGACCGTGCGCCGCCCGGGACCCGGCCCCGGCGGCGACCGCCAAGGGTACGCGCAGGGCGGCCGACGGCGCGCGCGGGCCGCACCGATACGCTGTCCTGCGGTCCGGCCCGCCGCGGTGCGGCCGGACCGCAGGACACGGAGGCGGCGCAGGCCGCCAGAACCCGAGCAGAAAGCGGTGGGATGGGCGCGAGCAGGACGCTCGTCGGGGTCGGCGTCGGCCCCGGAGACCCCGAGCAGGTGACGGTCAAGGCGGTGCGGCGCATGCGCGAGGCCGACGTCGTCCTGGTGCCGGTGATGGCGCCGGACGAGCCGGGACGGGCCGAGGCGACGGTGCGCGCGCACGTTCCCGCCGACCGGATCGAGCGGGTGGTGTTCGCCCTCAACGACCGCGGCGGCCGCAGCGAGCGCCGGGTGCGCGCCTGGGACGAGGCCGCCCGCACGGTGCTGGACCGCTTCGAGCGCGGCGCGGGCACGGTCGCCTTCGCCACCATCGGCGACCCCAACATCTACTCCACCTTCACCTACCTGGCGCAGACGGTGCGCGAGGGCGACCCGCGCACGCGGGTCGAGACCCTGCCCGGCATCACCGCCATGCAGGACCTGGCCGCCCGGTCGGGGCGGGTGCTGGTGGAGGGGACCGAGCCGCTCACCCTGATGCCGGTCACCGGCGGAGTGGAGCGGCTGCGGGAGGCGCTGGACGGCGATGCGACGGTGGTGGCCTACAAGTTCGGCCGGTTCGCCGCCGACACCGTCGAGGCGCTGCGTGATTCGGGGCGCGACGACCAGGCCGTGTACGGTTCCCGGCTGGGACTGCCCGACGAGGAGGTGGCGCCGGTGGGCGACCTCGGCGACAGGGCGTGCGAGCTGCCGTACCTGTCGACCCTGATCGCCCCGGCGCCCCGCAACGGACGTGGAGGCAAGCTGTGATGGAGGACCCGGCGCGCACCGCCGGAACGGACGCGGACACCGGACCGGAGGCCCCCGGAGGGGCCCGGGGCAGGGTGGTCTTCGTGGGGGCCGGGCCGGGCGCCGCCGACCTGCTGACCCTCCGCGCGGCCCGCGCCATCGCCGAGGCCGACATCGTCATCTGGGCCGCCAGCCTGGTGCACGAGGACGTGCTGGAGCACGCCGCCGAGGGCGCGGAGATCGTCGACTCGGCGAAGCTGCCCATGGAGGGCGTCATGCCCTACTACGAGCGGGCGGCGCGCGAGGGGCTGCAGGTCGCCCGCATCCACTCCGGCGACCCGTCGCTGTGGGGCGCGGTCCAGGAGCAGTTCGACCAGTGCGAGCGGATGGGCCTGGACACCGAGATCATCCCCGGGGTGCCGGCGTTCAGCGCCGTCGCCGCCATCGCCGGGCGCGAGCTGACCATCCCCGAGGTGGCCCAGTCCGTGGTGCTGACCCGCCTGGGCGGGGGCAAGACCCCCATGCCCGAGGGCGAGGAGGTGCGCGAGTTCGCGCGCCACGGCACCACCATGGCGCTGTTCCTCTCGGCGGCGCGCTCGGGGCAGCTGCAGACCGAGCTGCTGGAGGGCGGCTACCCCGAGGACACCCCGTGCGTGGTGGCCTACCAGGCGACCTGGCCGGACGAGCTGATCGCGCGGTGCACCCTGGGCGAGCTGGAGGCCACGATCAAGGAGCACCGGCTGTGGAAGCACACCCTGGTGCTGGTCGGCCCGGCGCTGAACGCGGGCGGCACCCGCTCGCACCTGTACCACCCGGGCCACTTCCACGGTTACCGCCGTGCCGACCGCGACGCCCGCCGCGCCCTGCGCGCGTCGCGGGCGGGGTCGTGACCTCCGGCGCGGCCGGAGGCGCACGGGGTCCGGCGGCCGCCGGACCCCGCGGTGGAGCGGGCGGCCCGCGCGCGGCGGCGCGGCGCGGGAGCGGTCCTCGGACCCGGCCGCACGACGTGGCGACCGCGGTCCCCCGCCGAAGCACGGGAACCACGCAAGGGGGACGCCCCGGCCCGCTCCCGCCGGCCGCGGGGCGGATGCTCCCCCGGACCGCTCACATTCGTGAGTGCGGGCACGAGGACCGGACGAGGGCGGCCATGGGGCGCCCCGCCGGCCGAACGCCGGCCCCGGCACGGGTGCCGGCAGACCAGAGGCGACCGCAGGAGGGCGTCCACGGTGAGTACGGACGAGCCTGAGCGCACGAGCGGCACCCGCCCCGGGCGCGGCGGCGATGCCCGGACCGCCGACACCGGGACCGGGACCGGGACCGACGCCGGGACCGGGGCCGGGGCCGGGGGCGGTCCGGGCTCCGGACCGGACGCCGCCGACCCCGGGGCCGCAGCACCCGAACTGCGCGAACCCGACCTGCCGCGCACCGCGAAGGTCCGGCAGAAGGCCCTGCGCACCGGCTGGACCACCGGTGCGTGCGCGTCGGCGGCCGCCAAGGCCGCCGCGCAGGCGCTGGCGACCGGGGAGCCGGTCGAGGTCGTGGAGATCGGCCTGCCCTCCGGGCGGCGGGTGACCTTCGCCACCGAGCGGTGCGCGCTGCTCTCCGCCGACCGGGCCGAGGCGGTCGTGGTCAAGGACGCCGGGGACGATCCGGACGTGACGCACGGGGCGCACATCACCGCCACCGTGACCCGCGCCCCCGGCAGCGGGCTGCGGCTGGACGGCGGGATCGGCGTCGGCGTGGTCACCCGGCCCGGGCTGGGGCTGGAGCCGGGCGAGGCGGCGATCAACCCGGTGCCCCGGCAGATGATCGGCGAGGCGGTGCGCGAGGCCGCCGACGCCGACGGCCAGGAGCTGACCGTGGTGATCAGCGTCCCCGACGGCGAGCGGATGGCGCGCAAGACGACCAACGCCAAGCTGGGGATCATCGGCGGCATCTCGATCCTGGGCACCACCGGCATCGTGCGCCCGTTCTCCACCGCGTCCTGGCGGGCGAGCGTGGAGCAGGCGGTGTCGGTGATGGCGGCCCAGGGCGAGGACACCCTGGTGCTGTGCACCGGCGGGCGCACCGAGAAGGGCGCCATGCAGATGCTGCCGCACCTGCCCGAGGTGTGCTTCGTCGAGGTGGGCGACTTCACCGGCGCCGCGCTGCGGCGCGCGGCCGGGTACGGGCTGTCGAAGGTGGTCTTCGTCGGCATGGCGGGCAAGCTGACCAAGCTGGCCGCCGGGGTGCTGATGACCCACTACACCCGGTCGAAGGTGTCGACGCGGCTGCTGGGCGACATCACCCGCGAGGTCGGCGGGGGAGAGGAGCTGGCCGCCCGGGTGGACGTCGCGAACACCGGCCGCCACGCCTACGAGCTGTGGGAGGAGGCCGGGCTCCTGCGCACCGCCGGGGACGTCCTGTGCCACAGGGTCGCCGATGTGCTGTCCCGCTTCACCGAAGGGGCGATGGAGGCCGAGGTGGCCATGGTCGACTTCACCGGCAAGCGCATCATGGCCGCCTACCCGCCCCGGGAGGAGGGGCAGTGAGCGTGCGGACCGTCGCCGGGGCCGCCCGGCGGACGGCGGAATCCGCCGCCGGGCCCGGCATCACCGTCATCGGCATGGACGGGCGCCGGCTCCCCGCCGAGGCCCGGCGGGCGCTGTGGACCGCGCGGACCGTCGCCGGGGCCGCACGCCACCTGGACGCCGTCGCCGACCTCGTCCCCTCCGGGACCGAGCTGGTCAAGCTCGGGCGGCTCGACCCCGTCCTCGACCGGATCGCCGCCTCGAGCGAGCCCGCCGCCGTCCTGGCCTCCGGCGACCCCGGCTTCTTCGGGATCGTCCGTGCCCTGCGCGAGCGCGGCCTGACCCCCCGGGTGCACCCCGCCGTCTCCTCCGTGGCCGCGGCCTTCGCCCGCGCCGGACTGCCGTGGGACGACGCCGTCGTGGTCTCGGCGCACGGCCGCGCCGAATCGGGCCGCTCCGCAGAGCGCGCTCTGGCCGCCGCGCTCGCCCACCCCAAGGCCGCCGTGCTCACCGCCCCCGGCGGCGCCGGCCCCGAGGCCTTCGTCGGCCCCCTGCTGCGGGCCGGCCGCACGGTCTACGTGGCCCAGCGGCTGGAGACCCCCGAGGAGTCGGTGGTCGAGGCGGGAGCGGACGACGCCGACCGCACCGACTGGGCGCACCCCAACGTCGTGCTGTCGGTCGACCCCGCCCGCGCGGTCGCCCCGTCCATGGCGTGGATGCCCGGCCACCAGGGCGCCCCCGACGGGTGGGCGCTGCCCGAGGACGCCTTCGAGCACCGTGCCTCCATGGTCACCAAGCCCGAGGTGCGCGCCCTGGCCCTGGCCCGCCTGGCCCCCCGGCCCGGCACCGTGGTCTGGGACGTGGGCGCGTGCAGCGGATCGGTGGCCGTCGAGTGCGCCCGCTTCGGCGCGCACGCCGTCGCCTTCGAGCAGAGCGGCGAGGACTGTGCGCGCATCCGGGCCAACGCTCGTGAGCACGGCGTGCACGTGGACGTCCGCCACGGCCGCCTCCCCGAGGCCTTCCCCGGCGCCCCCGGCGACGACGGGGTCCCCGCCCCGGACGCGGTGTTCCTCGGAGGGGGCGACGACCGCGTGGCCGCCGAGGCCCTGCGCCGCTTCCGCCCCGCGCGCGCGGTGGCGGCCCTGGCTTCGGTCGACCGGGTCGGGACCGTGCACGCACTGCTCTGTGACGCGGGGTACGACGTCGGGGGGACCCAGCTCCAGGCCTCCCGCCTGGCCCCGCTGCCCAACGGGTCGCTGCGGCTGGCCGCCGCCAACCCGGTGACACTGCTGTGGGGGACCGCGGCCCCGGACGGCTCTGCGGCCTCCGGCCCCTGACCGCACCCCGATCCTGATTCCCCGACCCCCTCCGGAAAGGTGGACATGAGCGACATCGGCGTCATCGCCGTCACCGCACGCGGCCGGGTGGCCGCCGAGAGCCTGGCCCAGGCCTGGCCCGATGAGGTGCGCATCGTCGAGGCCGAGCGGCCGGCCGACGCCCTGCGCACCGCCTTCGCCGAGTGCGGGGCGGTGGTGAGCATGCTCGCCGTCGGAGCCACCGTCCGGGTGCTGGCCCCGCTGCTCGGCGGAAAGACCACCGACCCGGCGGTGGTCTGCGTCGACGAGGGGCTGGAGCACGCCGTCGCCGTCCTCGGCGGCCACTACGGGGCGAACACCCTGGCGACCCGCGTCTCCTCGGTGCTCGGCACCCGTCCGGTGGTCACCACCGCCAGCGACGCGGTCTCGGCCGTCTCCCTCGATTCCTACGGCGCCGACCTGGGGCTGCGCATCGCCGAACGGGGCCCGCTGGCCTCCGTCGGCACCGCCGTGCTCTCGGGGGACCCGGTGCGCCTGGAGGGCGCCGAAGGGCTCCCGCTGCCGCCTCTGCCGGAGAACGTGTCGCCGCAGGTGCCCTCGTCCGAGGCGGCGGCGGTGATCCGGGTCACGGATCGCACCGAGCTGTGCCATGAGTGCGCCTCCTACGGCCTGCCCACCCTCACCTACCGGCCGCCGTCGCTGGTGGTGGGGGTCGGCTCGGCGCGCGGCGTCTCCGCCGAGGAGGTCGGGGAGCTCATCGACCGGGTGCTGGCCGAGCAGTGGCTCTCCCCGGCGTCGGTGCGTGCGGTGGCCACCGTCGACGTGAAGGCCGACGAGGAGGGCATCCTGCGCGCCGCACGCGAGCGCGGGTGGGAGGTGCTCACCTTCCCCGCCGAGGAGCTGGCCGCCGTGGAGGTGCCCAACCCGAGCGAGAAGGTGCGCGCCGAGGTCGGCACGCCGAGCGTGGCCGAGGCGGCGGCGCTGCACGCGGCGGGCGCGGTCGGCGGCGCCCCGGAGCTGGTGGCGGCCAAGTCCAAGACCGCCAACGCCACCGCGGCGGTGGCCCGGGCGGCGTTCCGGGGGCGGCTGGCCGTGATCGGGCTGGGGCCGGGGGCCCGCGACCTGACGGCTCCGCGCGCCGCGGAGGAGCTGCGCCGGGCCTCGGTGGTCGTGGGACTCGACCAGTACCTGGACCAGGTGCGGGACCTGCTGCGGCCGGGCACCCGGGTGGTCTCCAGCGGGCTGGGCCAGGAGGAGGAGCGGGCCCGCACGGCGGTGCGCGAGGCGCAGGCCGGGGCGGCGGTCGCGCTGATCGGGTCCGGCGACGCGGGGGTGTACGCCATGGCGAGCCCGGCGCTGGACTTCGCGGGGGCCGACATCGAGGTGGTCGGCGTCCCGGGGATCACGGCGGCGGTGGCGGCGTCGAACCTGCTCGGGGCGCCGCTGGGGCACGACCACGCTTACATCTCCCTGTCGAACCTGCACACCCCGTGGGAGGCGATCGAGCGGCGGGTGCGCGCCGCCGCCGAGGGCGACTTCACCGTCTGCTTCTACAACCCGCGGTCGAAGAAGCGGGACTGGCAGCTGACCAGGGCGCTGGAGATGCTGGCCGAGCACCGGCCCGAGGACACGCCCGTGGGGTACGTGCACAACGCGACCCGGGAGAGTGAGCGGACGGTCCTGACGACGCTGCGCGCGATGCTCGACGGGGAGGTCGACCAGGTGGACATGTTCACCGTGGTCCTGGTCGGCAGCTCGGCCTCCAGGGACGTCGCGGGACGGTTCGTGACCCCGCGCGGCTACACCTGGCGCGGGGCGTCCGAGGACTGAGCACCGGGCGACGGTGCAGGAACGGTCCGTGGTCGTCTCCCGGCGGGCCCCGCCGGGAGACGACCACGGGAAGAAGCGGGCGGACGCCGTGCGTGGCCGACGGCCGGGGACGGTTCCCTTTCGAGCGGTGGACACGTCTCGACTCAAAGCGGCCTGCTCGTCGGCTGGCAGCGCCCTTAGGTGCAGGGGATAGGCGGCGACGGCGCGGCCGGTGCCCCGCTCCGGCCTGCTTGCCGGGTGGCGGGCCGCCGGGGTGCCAGGGGGAGGGCGGCGACGAATGGGCGCGGCGGTTCCCAGGCGCCGAGGCTCGGTCGCCGGGCCGCCGGTGGTCCGGGCAGATGGCGGCGACGGCGCGGCCGGTGCCCCGCTCACGCCTGCTGGCCGGCACCGGGCCGCCGGGGTGCCAGGGGGGATGGCGGCGACGAGAAGGTGGGGCGGTTCCCCGGTGTTGCCGGTCGGCCGCCTGGCCTCTCCGGTGTACCGGCAGTGAGCAGCGGCGACGGTACGGCCGGTGCCCCGCTCACGGCCCCCGGCCGGGAGACGGGCCGCCGGGGCGCGAGGGAGATGGGCGGCGACGACGAAGCGGGGCGGTTCCCCGGTCTTCGCTGTCGGCCGCGGGGCCCCTCGTGGTCCGGGACGATGGCAACGACGGCCCGGCCGGTGCCCCGCTCACGCCTGCTGGCCGGGCGGCGGGCCGCCGGGGTGCCAGGGAGATGGGCAGCGACGAAGAGGAGGGGCGGTTCCCCGAGGCCTCCGGTCGGTCGTCGGGCCTCTCTCGGTCCGGGCAGGGCGCGGTGGGGCCGGGTGTCGCCGGCCCGCGCCCGCAGCGCCCCGCCCGGCCCGCGCCGGGCGCCCCCTTCGACCAGCACCCCCTTCTGACCTGGGTGAATACGCGCCGTCACGACTCAGGGAGGGTCGAAGCGCGCCGATCGACGCCCCACGGCGGCTCCCGGGCGCGATCCCGGCCAGACCAGAACGGGGTTCGGTTCCACGGTGCCCGCAATGCCCCCGATTGTCCGCCTGTCGAGAGGGGGCGGGCGGAGGAGCAGGGGCGGGGCGCCCGCCCGCCCCGGGTCTCGGGCCGCCGCCGACCCGCCTCCGGCTACCCGGAGTGACCGGGGGTGCCGTAAACGGGGCCGGGGTGCCGGTAGAAGGGGTCTCGGGCACCGAATCCGGTTCTGGTCTGGCCGCCGCCGTACACCCGCCCGGTCCCGGGCGGCACTCGAGGCGCGCACGAGGCCCGCACCCCCGTGCGATCCGGACGAACGGGACGCCCGGCGGCCCGTGCCCGCCGGAGACCGGCCCGGAGGGGCCGTTTCCCATCGTGAGTGGTGACATTGCCACCCGATTGCACATTGCGTGGCGGTATCTCCACTCTCGATACCCGAGCAGCGCCTCGCACGCCCGGTATGCCCGGAACGCGAAAATGGGAGGGACCTCCCAGGCGGCGGGCCACCCGGCAGCCGACCGCCGGCGCCGGGGAACCGCCCCTCCTCTTCGTCGCCGCCCTTCCCCTGACACCCCGGCGACCCGGCGCCCGGCCGGCAGGCGTGAGCGGGGCACCGGCCGTGCCGTCGTCGCCGCTGTCCCCGGACCGCGAGAGGCCCGACGGCTGACCGGAGGCCCCAGGGAACCGCCCCTCCTCTTCGTCGCCGCCCTTCCCCTGGCGCCCCGACGACCCGCCGCCCGGCAAGCAGGCCGGAGTGGGGCACCGGGCCGCCCCGTCGCCGCCGATCACTTGGACCGGCGCGATGCCGGCGGTCGGCCGCGTCTCGGTGGTAGGCGCCCCCGGACCCGCCCCGTTCTCCGCCCCGTTCCCTGGCCCAGGGCCAGGCCCAGGCCCAGGCCCAGAGCCAGGATCAGGGTCCGGGCCAGGGCTCCTCAGGTACGGGCGTGCTTGAGCAGGGCGGCCAGGGCCTCCGGGGTCGCCGGGGGGTCCTCGCCGTCGGGGAGCAGACCCGACCGGCGCAGGGTCCGCTCCACCGCCGGGCCCCAGGCCGAGCGCAGGCGGGCCGCCGACAACAGGTCGTGGTCGGCCAGGATTTCGCGGGCCGGCCCCTCCGCCAGCAGCCCGTGGTCGATGAGGGCCACCCGCTCGGCCCAGCGGTAGGCCAGGTCGACGTCGTGCGTGGAGACCACCAGCGTCGCTCCGTCGGCGCGCAGCCCGTCCAGGGTGTCGAGCATCGCCTCGACCCCCATCGGGTCCAGCCCCGCCGTGGGCTCGTCCAGCACCAGCACCGAGGGCCGCATCGCCAGCGCCCCGGCCAGCGCCGCCCGCTTGCGCTGGCCGTAGGAGAGCAGGTGCACCGGCCGGTCGGCCAGCCCGTCCAGGCCGAGCGCAGCCAGCGCGCCGTCGACCCGCTCGGCCGCTTCGGCGGGCTCCAGCCCCTGGTTCATCGGGCCGAAGGACACGTCCTGGCGGACACTGGCCGAGAACAGCTGGTCGTCGGGGTCCTGGAAGACCAGCTGCACCCGGCGGCGAAGCTCGGCCAGGCCGCGGCGGCCCGGCCGCACCGGGTCGCCGTCCACCAGCACCCGCCCCCGCCGCGGGCGGAGGCTGCCGGCCAGCAGCCGCAGCAGCGTCGTCTTGCCTCCGCCGTTGGGGCCCAGCACCGCGAGCACGCCGCCCGTGGGCACATCCAGCTCCAGACCGCGGAAGACCGGCGGGGCGTCCGCGTATCCGAACTCCAGGTCGCGCACGGCCAGGACCGGCGCGGTGCCGGTGGAGGCGGGGGCCGGGGCCGTCATGTCCACACTCCTCTGCTCAGGGTCACGGCGGCCACCAGGACCGCGGGCACGGCGGCCGCGGCCACCGGTGCGGCCCGCAGCGGGGCCTGGTCGACCAGCACCGTCAGCGCCCCGGTGTAGCCCCGGCACTCCAGCCCGCGCTGCAGGCGGGCGGCCCGGTCGTAGGAGCGCACGAACAGCGCCGCGCCCAGCGCCCCGAGCGAGCGCACCTGGTTGCGCCGGTTCGCATAGCCGAGGCGGCCCGCCTGCGCCGACCCGATCCTGCGGGCGGTGTCCAGCGCCACGAACAGCATCCGGTAGATCAGAGCCACCACCTCCACCAGCGCCGGGGGCAGCCCGATCCGGGTGAGCCGGGGCAGCACCTCGGCCAGCGGGGTGGTGAACGCGAACAGCAGCTGGCACACCAGGGCGGCCGAGGCGCGGCCGACGATCTCGGCGGCCCGCCCCGCGCCCTGCGGGTCCCAGGCCACCGGGGCCTCCGGCCCGCCCACGGTCACCAGCAGCGTCACCGCGCCGGTGGCGATGAACGCCAGCGGCGCGGCGGCCGTGCGCAGCAGGCGCCGGGGCGGCACCCGCGCCGGCCCGAGGCCGAACGCGAGGGCGACCGCCCCGGCCAGCGCGGCGCCGGGCCAGGCGGGCAGGACCAGGGCGCACACCAGCAGGCCGCCGAAGAGCACGCCTTTGACGGCCGGGTGGACGGTGCGCCACGGGCTCCGGTAGGCCTCGGCGTCGATGGTGAGCACCGCGCCGCCCCTCCGATCAGGAGCCGGCGGCCGGGGCGCGGTCGTCCCCGCCGCCCGGGTCGGCCGGCTCCGGGGCCGGGCCCGTCCGGCGGCGGGTGCGCAGCACCCCGAGGGCGTAGCCGATGATCCCGGCGCCGACCGCCGCCTGCAGCGCGAACAGTCCGGACTCGATCTCCCCGGACGGGGCCTCGTACAGGGGTGAGAACCACGGCTCGTAGGAGGGGGCGATCTCCTGGATCGTCTCCTCGGCCTGCCCGTCGGCCCCGGCGAAGGGCTCCTCCAGGTGCGACCCGGCGCCGATCAGCAGCGGCAGGGCCGCCAGGGCGGCGGCGACCGCCACCAGGGCCCAGGTCGCCCAGGCACGGGGGCGGGCGCGCCCCTCGGTCTCGGTGCTCATACCGCCTCCCCGCTCGTCGCCGGCTGCGCCGGGCCGGAGCCGCGCAGCACGCCCAGCCGCAGCAGCTGGTCCCGCCCCACGGTCGTCAGCAGTCGCACGATCACCACCGTGACCAGCCCTTCGATGACCGACAGCGGGACCTGGGTGATGGAGAAGATGGACGCGAACTTCACGAACGCGCCCCCGACACCGCCTGCGGCGTCGGGGAAGGCCAGGGCCAGCTGGAGGCTGGTGACCGTGTAGGTGCTCAGGCTGGCGGCGAACGCCGCCGCGAACACCCCGGCGCCCAGTGAGGCCTGCTCGGACATGCGCGAGGTCAGCGCCTGCACCGCCCGGTAGGCCGCGTACCCCACCCACGGGCCCACCACGGCCATCGAGAACACGTTGGCCCCGAGGGTGGTCAGGCCGCCGTGGGCGAGCAGCAGCGCCTGGAACAGAAGGGTGATGGTGCCGAGCGCGGCCATCACCGGGGGACGGAACAGCACCGCCCCCAGCCCGACCCCGGTGGGGTGCGAGCAGCTGCCGGTCACCGAGGGGATCTTCAGTGCCGACAGGACGAAACAGAACGCCCCGGACGCGCCGAGCAGCAGCTTGGCGTCGGGGTCGGCGCGGACCGCGCGTGTGAGGGAGGCCACGCCGTGGACGACGAAGGGCGCGGCGGCGGCCGTCCAGGCCGCCGCGTGCACCGGGGGTAAAAACCCTTCGGCGATATGCATGGTGAGAAGACCCGCTTCCAGCACCTCGTGGACGGACGTCGTGCGCCGTGGCCGGTCTCCTGGCTCGCGGGTCGCCGCCTCACCGCCGGCCTTCCCGCGACGGGCTCCGGTGGGTTCCGGAGCACGCCTCAGTGGCCTGCGCCGCCGTCCGCGGGGGACGGACGGTGGGGCGGAGGGCTACCCGTTCACAGTGGCGAGGGCCGCGCCGGATTCGCACCGGACTTCCCGATCACCACGGCTCTTCGACCGTACGGCGATCGCACACGGTTCGCAATGGCGGGTCGGTCGCGAGAAGGCCGGGCACGGGTCCGGAGGCCCCGCGGGCACGGCTTTTCGGGGTGGAGCGCACCCCCGGTCGGGCGGGCTCCGACCGGTGCCCGTGTACTCTGTCCCGGCGCGGCCCGAGGACGAGGCGACATGAGGGGGACGGCCAGTGCACGAGGCCACCGGCCCCGCCCCCGTCGCCGTGACCTGGGACTGCACGGGCTGCGGGGCGTGCCTGCTGACCTGCCCCGAGCACGCGATCCGCCCCCACGGGCGGCCCCTGGACATCCTCGCGGACCGGTGCACGGGCTGCCTGGAGTGCGTCGAGGTCTGCCCGGCCGACGCGATCGTGCGACTGACCGAAGGTGAGGAGAGCAGGTGACCAGGACGCCCCGGACCGTCCACCCGATCGAGGAGGAGTCCTACCGGATCCTGCGCTCCCGCATCGACCTGGGGCACCTGCCCCGGCTCAGCCGCGCGGTGGCCGAGCGGGTCATCCACGCCAGCGCCGACCTGGACTACGCCGAGGACCTGGCGATCGACGACGCCGCCGTGCGCAGGGCGGCCGCCGCGCTGGCGGCCGGCGCCCCGGTGGTGGCGGACGTGGCGATGGTCGCCTCGGGCATCACGGCGCGCGAGTGCGTGTGCCGGATCACCGACCCGCAGGCCGCCCGGCTGGCCCGCGAGGAGGGGCTGACCCGTTCGGCCGCCGCCGTCCGACTGGCCTTCGAGCAGGTCGGGCCGGGTGCGGTGTGGGTGGTGGGGTGCGCCCCCACGGCCCTGGAGGAGCTGATCGCGCTGGGCGCCCGCGGGCTGGACCCGGCGCTGGTCATCGGGCTTCCGGTGGGGTTCGTCGGCGCCGCGGAGTCCAAGGAGGCGCTGCGTGCCAGCGGTCTTCCGCAGGTCAGCAACGTGTCGGAGAAGGGCGGCTCGGCGGTGGCCGCAGCCGCACTGAACGCGCTGCTGTACGAGGGGCGCGAGGAGGACGGCCCGGCGTGAGACGCGCGCGGGCCGCGAGCTTGGAGCTTGGAGAGGACAGGGATGAGACCCCCGCTGCTGTTGGCCGGCCACGGCACCCGCGACGACAAGGGCGTCGCCGAGTTCAAGGCGTTCGTGGAGCGCTTGGGCCGCCGCTTCGACGACCGTGAGGTCGCGGGCGGGTTCATCGAGCTGTCCCCGCCGCCGCTGACCGACGCGGTCGGCGACCTGTACGCCAAGGGGCACCGCCGGGTGGTGGCGGTGCCGATGATGCTGGTCGCGGCGGGGCACGCCAAGGGCGACATCCCCGGCGCGCTGTCCCGGGAGCAGGAGCGCCACGACGGTCTGGAGTACGTCTACGGACGGCCCCTGGGCCCGCACAGCACGATGCTGCGGCTGCTCGGCGAGCGCCTGGACGACGTGCTGGGGGAGGGCGGCGCCGACGAGGAGACGGCGGTGCTGCTGGTGGGGCGCGGCTCCACCGACCCGGACGCCAACTCCGAGGTGTGCAAGGTCGCGCGGCTGCTCCAGGAGGGGCAGGCCAAGGCGCGCGGGGTGGCGTTCGTGGAGCCGGCGTTCATCTCGCTGGCCTGGCCGAGCGTGCCCGAGGGGCTGGACCGCATCCGGCGCCTGGGGGCCAAGCGCATCGTGGTGCTGCCGTACTTCCTGTTCTCGGGGGTGCTGCCGGACCGCGTCGTGGACCAGTCGATGGAGTACGCGCAGGAGAACCCGGACCTGGACGTGCGCTGCGCGCCGGTGATCGGGGACTGCGACGGGCTGGCCGACATGATCGCCGAGCGCTATGAGGAGGCGCTGCAGGGCGACATCCGGATGAACTGCGACACGTGCGTCTACCGGATCGCGATGCCGGGCTTCGAGGAAAAGGTAGGGGCGCCCCAGGTCCCGCACCACCACCCGGACGACCCCTCGCATGGGCACGGTCACGGACACGGCCATGGCCACGGTCACTGAGCGGTCCTGACGGGGAGGACCCCGTCCCGCTCTCTTGAGCCGCGCCCGGTACTCGCCGGGCGCGGCTCGTTGCTTCTCTGCGGGGAGCACTGCCGGTGGGCAGGACCGTGCCCGTCCCGCTCAGGGGACGGCGGGGCCGCTGAGGCCGGACCCGGGGCGGAGGCGTGTCCCGCCCGGCCGCCGCGGAGGTGTGCCGCGGCGTGGCAGGGTACGGCTCCGACCGTGGGACCTTCGGCCGTGGGAGGCCGTGCCCCGGGTAGGAGAGGCTTTCCGCCGGGCACGATGAGCAGGATGAGGCCGGGGTGCACGAGGTGCCGGGGCATGAGCGTCGGGGCCACTGCCTCCGCCGACGGGGCGCCGGTATAGGGTCGCCTGATGTGTCCGGAACACCCCGGTTTCTCCCGGGGATGGTGTGAACAGGGGAATGAGGTGAACAGCCCCGGTGGCGGTGGACGCCCGACACGGCGGCGAGGTCGATCTTCGGCACCACGGTGACGCCGAGACCGGCCCCGGACTCGCCGATTTCGCGGTGAACGTGCGGAGCGGGGCCCCGCCCGCCTGGCTGGCCGAGCGCATCGCCGCCTCCCTCACCGGCCTGGCGGCCTACCCCGATCCGGACCCCGCCCGCGAGGCCGTCGCCCGCAGGCACCGCCGCGACCCCGCAGAGGTGCTGCTCACCGCCGGGGCCGCCGAGGCCTTCGTGCTGCTGGCCCGGGCCCTGAAGCCCCGCCGGGCCGCCGTGGTCCACCCCCAGTTCACCGAGCCCGAGGCCGCGCTGCGCGCCGCCGGGCACCCCGTCGACCGGGTCGTCCTCGACCCCGCCGAGGGCTTCGCCCTCGACCCCGCACGGGTCCCCGACGACGCCGACCTGGTGGTCCTGGGCAACCCCACCAACCCCACCTCCCTGCTGCACCCCGCGCGCACCGTCGCCGCCCTGGCCCGCCCCGGCCGGGTGCTCGTCGTGGACGAGGCCTTCGCCGACTGCGTGCCGGGCGAACCCGAATCCCTGGCCGGCCGCCGCGACCTGCCCGGCCTGGTCGTGGTGCGCAGCCTGACCAAGACCTGGGGCCTGGCCGGACTGCGCGCCGGCTACCTGCTGTCCGACCCCGCCACGGTGCGCCTGCTGGGCGGGGCCCAGCCGCTGTGGTCGGTCTCCACCCCGGCCCTGGCCGCCACCGAGGCCTGCTGCTCGACCCGGGCGCTGGCCGAGGCCGAGGCCTGGGCCCGCGAGCTGACCGAGCACCGCGCGATGTTCGCCGAGGCGCTCACCGGCGCCGGCGTGCACGTGCTGCCCGGTGCCGCGGCCTCCTTCCTGCTGGTCCGCGCCGAGGACGGGGCGGGGCTGCGGGAGCGGCTGCGCGAGCGCGGGATCGCCGTCCGGCGCTGCGACACCTTCCCGGGCCTGGACGCCGACTGGCTGCGCATCGCCGTGCGGGAACCGCGGACCTCGCTCCCGATGGCCCGGATTCTGGCAGAGTTGCTCTGAGCCGAATGAGGACATTGGTCGCGGAGTGTCCGGAACGGCGGAGGCGCGTCGCCGGTCCGGCACCGCACCGCCGACGGGGGACCCGAGGGGGAGACCACGTGCCCGACCACCGTGTGCCGACCGGCCCCGTGCCGACCGCACCGCACCGATACCCACACCGGCCCTGCGGAGGGACGCCATGACCGGTAACGACGACCGCTCTCCGGCCGACCGGGGAGCCGAGGACGAGCCCGGCCGCGGAGGCGGCGGGCTGCTGGACGACCTTCCCGAGGCGGGCCGCGGGGGCACGGCCCGGGCGCCGTCGGCCCCCGACCCCGCGCCGCAGCGGGCCAACCCCTTCCACGCGCCCTCGCCCCCGCCGCGCAGGTCGGCGGCGGCCAAGCCCAACGTCATCCCGTTCCGCGGCGCGCCGCCGGCCCCCGAGCCCGCGCGCCCTGAACCGGAACCGGAGCCTGAACCGGCGCCCCCGGCGCCCGCCCCGGCCCCCGAGCCCGCACGGGCCGAGCCCGCGCGCCCCGAACCGGAACCGGCGCCTCCCGCGCCCGAGGCCGCCCCGGCGGCGGCGCCCGCTCCGGCGGCGCCCGCGGCGCCCGCGCCCGCCCCCGGGTACGGGCCCGCCACAGAACAGCCTGACCAGCACGAGGACACCTCCCGAGAGAGCACTGCGAACCCAGACGTGAACGCACACGCTTACGCGGTCCCCGAGCCCGAGCCCTCCGACGGCGCCCCGCGCGGCACCGACCGGTCGGCCGCGGCCCCCGGACCCGCCCTCGCCCCGCAGCCCGCCGCCGACCCCGCCGCGTCCCCGGACCCGGCGCCCGCCCCGGCGGAGCCGTCCGCGCCCGCGTCGGCGCCCGACGAGAACGCCTACAGCGCCGCCGATCGCGACGCCGTCTACCGGGCCATCGCCGAGCGCCGCGACGTGCGCACCGGCTTCCGCCCCGACCCCGTGCCCGACGAGGTGCTCACGCGCGTGCTGTCCGCAGCGCACCAGGCCCCTTCCGTCGGCTTCTCCCAGCCCTGGGACTTCGTCCTGGTGGAGGACGGGGACGTGCGCGCCCGCGTGCAGGAGCTGGTGCAGCAGCAGCGGGCCGAGTACGCCCGCGCCCTGCCCGGGGCCCGGGCGCGCGCCTTCTCCGGGCTCAAGGTCGAGGCCATCCTGGACACCCCGGTGAACGTGGTCATCACGGTCGACCCGACCCGCGGCGGCCGCCACACCCTGGGCCGCCACGCCCAGCCGCAGACCGCCTCCTACTCCACCGCGCTCGCGGTGGAGAACCTGTGGCTGGCCGCCCGCGCGGAGGGGCTGGGCGTCGGCTGGGTGAGCTTCTTCCACGAGCGCGACCTGGCAGCCCTGCTCGACCTGCCGCCGCACCTGGAGGTCGTGGCCTACCTGTGCGTCGGCTACGTCGACGACTTCCCGCCCGAGCCGGAACTGGCCCTCGGCGGCTGGGCCAAGCGCCGCCCGCTGTCCTGGGCCGTCCACCACGAGCAGTACGGGCGCCGGGGCCTGCCGGGGGAGAAGGCGACGAGTTTGCTGGACGAGACCATCGCCACGATCGGCCCGCTGGACACGCGCGCCACGGCCGAGGCCGAGGACCGCCAGCGGCGCATGACCAAGCCCGCCGGCGCGCTCGGCGTGCTGGAGGAGGTGTCGGTGCGCCTGGCCGGGCTGGCGGGGGAGTGCCCGCCGCCGCTCCCGGAGCCGGCCGCGGTGGCGATCTTCGCCGGCGACCACGGCGTGCACGCCCAGGGCGTGACCGCTTGGCCCCAGGAGGTCACCGCGCAGATGGTGCACAACTTCCTGGAGGGCGGCGCGGTCGCCAACGCCTTCGCCGCGCAGGTGGGCGCCGAGGTGACGGTCGTGGACGTGGGCGTGGTCGGCGACCTTCCCACCGTGCCGGGGCTGCTGCCGCGCAAGGTCGCCCGGGGGACCGCGGACATGACCCGGGCCCCGGCCATGTCGCGCACCCAGGCCGAGTACGCGATCGAGGCGGGCATCGAGGTGGCGCGCGACCTGGCCACGGCCGGGAACCGCTGCCTGATCACCGGCGACATGGGCATCGCGAACACCACCGCCTCGGCGGCGCTGATCGCGGCCTTCACCGGCGCCGACCCGGCCGAGGTGACGGGGACCGGCACCGGCATCGACGAGGCCATGCACGAGCGCAAGGTCCAGGCGGTCCGGCGGGCGCTGGAGCTGCACCGGGTCGACCCCGCCGACCCGGTGGGGGTGCTCGCCGCGGTCGGCGGGCTTGAGCACGCGGCGCTGGCGGGGTTCGTCCTGGGCGCGGCGGCGCTGCGGGTACCGGTCGTGCTCGACGGTGTGATCGCGGGCGCGGCGTCGCTGGCCGCAACGGCGTTGGCTCCGGACGCGGCGGCGGCCTGCTTCGCGGGGCACCGGTCGGCCGAGCCGGGGCACGCTGCGGTGCTGGAGTACACCGGCCTGCGCCCGCTGGTCGACCTCGACCTGCGCCTGGGCGAGGGGTCCGGGGCGCTGCTGGCCCTGCCCCTGCTCCAGGCCTCCGCGCGGGCCCTCCGAGACGTGGCGACCTTCGAGGACGCCGGCGTCACCGAGCGCTGAGGCACCGCCCCACGACTGCCGGACCAGCCCTGCCGGGGCCGCACGAGCGGCCCCGGCAGGCGTCGTAAACGGCCTCCGGCCGTCCCGCCCGCGCGGCCCGGAACGTGGCCGGGCAGGAGCACATGCACGCCGACACCGTCACCGACTCCATGCGGCCGGATTCATCTGGATGGATTCGGAAGAGCGCCGAGGCATGGAGGATGATTCCGGTGAGTGGCCTGTTCCCGAGGGACGGTGAAGGAGTAGCGAATGCGGAAGGTAGTCGGTTGACCACGCAAACCCCTGCTGAGGGGGCGGTTTTCGATAAAGAAATGGTAACGCCCTGAGTCCTCGCAGGTGAGCAAGTGCAAGCCCCACGCACGTGGGGATGGACCGGACATCTACCGCGGCTTCGCCTTCGCCCCGGGGCAAGCCCCACGCACGTGGGGATGGACCGGGGCGACCGCTCGGGTTTGGCGACTGTGGGCGGCAAGCCCCACGCACGTGGGGATGGACCGCTGAGCGTGTACCGGTCGGCGGGGATCACGATGCAAGCCCCACGCACGTGGGGATGGACCGCTGCGGACGAACTTCTGCGCGTTCGGCGCGAGGCAAGCCCCACGCACGTGGGGATGGACCGGCGAACTGCGCATCGAGCAGCAGTACGTCGAGGCGAGCCCCACGCACGTGGGGATGGACCGTGGGACGGCGACGACGCCCGCCGAGAAGGCCGGCGAGCCCCACGCACGTGGGGATGGACCGGGGTCGTCAAGATCTCCGGCGACTTCGTGGGCGCGAGCCCCACGCACGTGGGGATGGACCGCTCCTCCCAGCGCACGTCGCGGCACAGCGGGAGCGAGCCTCACGCACGTGGGGATGGACCGTCGGCCCACCCGGCCAGGCGCCCCAGCACCGCGCGAGCCCCACGCACGTGGGGATGGACCGGCAGGCGCGCCTGCCCCCGTCCGGGCCTGCAGGCGAGCCCCACGCACGTGGGGATGGACCGGTCCTGGAGACCCCCACCACCCGCCCCGCCCAGCGAGCCCCACGCACGTGGGGATGGACCGGGAACCCGCCCCATGTGTGCGCCCCCTCGACCGCGAGCCCCACGCACGTGGGGATGGACCGGAGAACCCCCCGTGGCCGACGACAAGAACACCCGCGATCCCCACGCACGTGGGGATGGACCGCGGGTCGTGTGCCTGTGGCTGGGATGTCATCGTCCCTGGTCCTGAGGGGTGGGCGAGGGGATAGCGGGGGCTCCGTGCGGTCGGCGGCGTGTTCCGGAGCCTCGTTCCTGCTCGCCGGTGTGATGTCCCCCCGCGAGGAAGGAGTGTCCCGAGAGGTGTATATACAGTGAGGCAGGGCATGGGACGCGTCGAATCGGTCGGAAACGTGAACCCGGAACCGGTTTGGCACGGTATTTTCGGGACACTGACGCAGGGCGTCCTCCGGTGAGCGTCTCCTCGGCCGCCACCGCCGGTGCGCCGTGCGCCCGACCGGCGCGGCAGGCGCCCGCCCGCCGCGGTCCCGCGACGACGGATCTGGAGGGCTTCCTCGGTGACGTATCTGCTCGGTTTGCGCATGGAAGGGCGGACGGCGCTCGTCGTCGGCGGCG
This sequence comes from Nocardiopsis baichengensis YIM 90130, assembly GCF_000341205.1. Taxonomy (NCBI): domain Bacteria; kingdom Bacillati; phylum Actinomycetota; class Actinomycetes; order Streptosporangiales; family Nocardiopsidaceae; genus Nocardiopsis; species Nocardiopsis halophila. The sequence continues at coordinate 46,282 of NZ_ANAS01000039.1, forward strand.
GGCGTGTCGCCCAGCGCCGCGTGCCGGTGCTCCTGGAGGCCGGCGCCGAGGTGGTGCTCGTCGCCCCTGAGGCCACCGCCACCCTCGAAGGCCTCGCCTCCGCCGGCCGGATCACCTGGCACCGGCGCGCCTACCGGGACGGCGACGTGACCGACCCCGCCAACGGCGACGTCCGCCTGGTGCACGCCGCCACCGACAGCCCCGAGGTGAACGCCGCCGTCGCCGAGGAGGCCGACCGCGCCCGCCAGTGGTGCGTGCGCGCCGATGACCGGCACGCCTCCTCCGCCTGGACCCCCGCCAGCGGCTCGGCCGCCGGCGCCACCGTCGGCGTGGTCGCCGACGGCGACCCCCGCCGCGCCGCCGGGCTGCGCGACGCCGTGGTGGAGGGCCTGGGCGACGGCAGCCTGGACGCCCGCCGCGGCCGCTCCCCGCTGCGCGGGGTGGCCCTGGTCGGCGGCGGCCCCGGCGACCCCGGGCTGATCACCGTCCGCGGCCGCCAGCTGCTCTCCCAGGCCGACGTGGTCGTCGTCGACCGCCTGGCCCCCATGTCCCTGCTCGACCGGCTCCCCGCCGACGTCGAGATCGTCGACGCCGCCAAGATCCCCTACGGCCGCTCCATGACCCAGGAGGACATCAACACCCTGCTGGTCGAGCGCGCCAAGGAGGGGCGGTTCGTGGTGCGCCTCAAGGGCGGCGACCCCTTCGTCTTCGGCCGCGGCGGCGAGGAGGCCGCCGCCTGCGCCGCCGCCGGGGTCCCGGTCACCGTGGTGCCCGGCGTGACCAGCGCCCTGGCCGCCCCGGCCAGCGTCGGCGTGCCCGCCACCCACCGAGGCGTCTCCCAGGAGGTGCACGTGGTCTCGGCGCACGTGCCGCCCGAGGACGAGCGCTCCACCGTCGACTGGGACGCCCTGGCCCGCTCCAACGGGACCATCGTCGTCCTGATGGGCGTCGAGCGGGCGGAGGCCGTGGCCGAGGCCCTGGTCCGGCACGGCCGCGCGCCCTCCACCCCGGTCGCCGCCGTGGAGGACGCGACCCTTCCCACCCAGCGGGTCACCGCCGCCACCCTGGAGACCGCGGGGCCGGTCCTGCGCGAGGCCGGGGTCCGCCCGCCGGCGGTTCTCGTGATCGGTGAAGTGGTCGACGCGGCCCGGGAACTTGACATACTGCACTGGGGGGCGGGGGAACCCGCGGGGCGCGCGGGATCGGACCCCGCCGCGGGCGACCTCCGGTGACGACCACGGGCTCCGGGCCCCAGGGCCCGGGATCCGCGACCTGGACCGACGACGAGAGGGGCGGAAGCGCGATGTCTCGGCCGCCTGCAGTTCCGGACGTGGCCGGCGCCGACGACGGGTTCGGCGGCGCCGGGCCGGAGCCCGGTTCCGCCCTGGCCGCCTCCCCGGGGCCGACCGCGGCCGGGCCCGCGCGGGACGGAGGTCCGGGGCGGGCCAAGCACCGCGGAAGGGGTACCGGCGACACCCGCTTCGAGGCGGTGCTGGAGAACCTGCGCACCCGGATCCGCGGCCTGGAGTTCGCCGAGGACCTGCCCGGCGCGGCCGAGGGCGCCTCGGCCCGCGCCGACGTGCTGCACCAGCTGGAGGACTTCGTGCTGCCGCGGGTGCGGCGCCCCGACACCCCGCTGCTCATCGCCGTGGCCGGGTCGACCGGCGCGGGAAAGTCCACCCTGGTCAACAGTCTGGTCGGGGAGCAGGTCACCACCACCGGGGTGCGCCGGCCCACCACCAACAGCCCGGTGCTGGCCTGCCACCCCGACGACGTCGACTGGTTCAGCGAGGCCTCCTTCCTGCCGACCCTGCCCCGGGTGCGCCAGCAGGGCTTGGCCATGCCCGGCAAGGACGGGATGCTGGTGCTGGCGGCCAGCGAGTCCATGCCCAAGGGCGTCGCGCTGCTGGACACCCCCGACGTGGACTCGGCGGTGGCCGCGCACCACGAGTTCGCCGCCAAGTTCCTCGACGCCGCCGACCTGTGGGTGTTCGTCACCACCAGCCGCCGCTACGCCGACGCCCGGGTGTGGGAGTTCCTGCAGGTGGCCCGGGACCGCGACACCTCCATGGCGGTGGTGCTCTCCCGGGTGCCCGCGCGTGGGCGACAGCAGCTGCTGGACCACTTCGGCGCCATGCTGGAGGCCAACGGCCTGGGCGGGGCGTCCCGGTTCACCATCCCCGAGACCGACCAGATCGAGGGCGAGCGCTTCACCTCCAACGTGGCCGACCCGATCCGCTTCTACCTGGCCGACGTGGCCGGGGACCTGAGCGAGCGCGCCCGGGTGTCGCGGCGCACCTTCATCGGCGTGATCGACAGCTTCCGCAACCGGGTGCCCGAGCTCGCCCGCCAGGTCGAGGTGCAGGTGGAGGTCGGCCAGGGCCTGGAGGCCTCGGTGCGCTCGGCCTACGGAGAGGCCGCCGACGAGATCTCCGAGGCCCTCGAGGACGGTTCGCTCCTGCGCGGCAACCTGCTGGCGCGCTGGCAGGACATCGCCGCCAGCGGCGAGCTGATGCGCACCCTGCGGCTGCGCGGGAAGCGCAAGGCGAAGGCCGCCGAGGCCGCGGCACCGCGCGTGGAGGCGCTCCAGGAGGCGGTCCGCGGCGCCTTGGAGGCGCTGGTGGTGGCCGCCGCCCAGCGCGCGTCCGACCGGGTCGCGGAGTCCTGGGCGCAGGTGCCCGGAGGGGCGCGGCTGGCCGAGGCCTGCGAAGGGGAGGGCGCCGACGGCTTCCCCGCGCGGGTGCGCACGGCCGTCGCCGAGTGGCAGGACACCGTCGCCTCGATGATCACCGCCGACGGGGCCACCAAGCGCAGCGTCGCCAAGTTCGTCACCTTCGACAAGGAGGCGTTCACTCTGGTGCTGATCGTCGAGTTGCTGGGCTACCCGCGGCTCGACGAGGCCAGGCGCGGTTCGGGCCCCTCGCCGCAACGGCTGCTGAAAGGGCTCTTCGGAGCGGAATCGCTGCGTAGCATAGGTGTCGCGGCCCGGGACGACCTGCGAGGGCGGATCGGCGGGCTGCTGAGCACCGAGAAGGCGCGTTTCACCGACGCGCTCTCGGCGGCCGGCCTGCCCGGCGAGGACGACGCCGTCCAGCTCTACCAAGCCACGTACAACCTTGAGATTGCGCGATGACCACTCACCGGAACCCCGCCCAGGCGGATGAGGAGCCGCAGGCGCCCGCGGACCGCGAGCGCCCCTCCGGCCCGGGCGCGGGCGAATGGACCGGGTACGTCGTACCGGCCGGCGGCGACGCCGGCTGGCTGCACTCGGCCCCGTCCCGCTCGGCGGAGCCCGAGGGCGATGCGTGGCCGCCGTCGCGGCCGGAGTCCGGGCCGCAGAGCGCCTACCCGTCGCTGCGCCGTGCCGTCGACGAGCGCTCCGGTGACGGCGGGCGGGACGAGGGCCCCGTCGGCGCCGCGGCAGGGGCGGACGCGGACGGCCCCGGGGAGGAGGCGCCCGCGGAGGCGGAGCAGCCGCCGGAGCACGTGGACCACGGTGCCGACTCGGGCTCCTACCCGTCGCTGCGCAGGGCCGTGGACCGGTTCGACGAGGGCGGTGGCGGGCCCGCCGGCGCTTTCGCGCCGCACCGGGCCGCGGCCGGCGGGGGACCGGCCGACGAGGGACGTGAGAGCGGTGCCGCCCCGGAGGCCGGGGAGGGCGCGGAAGGCGGCGGCGCGCCGGCCCCCGGCCGGGACCGGGAGGAGGAGCGGCGCGATCGCCCCTCGCGCGGCCGCCACGCCGCCCCGCGCCGCAGGCGGTCCGAGGCCGAAGGGGCGCAGCCCGCGGCCGAGGGCGCCCCGCAGGGAGGGGCCGAGGCGGGCGACGGTGCCGAGCAGGCGGACGCCGCGCGCGGCGAGGGCGACTTCGACGACCCCGACGGCCTCGCTGGCTGGGTGGGGAGCCTGGCCGAGGCGGTCGACGCCGACGCCGACACGCGCATCGCCGGGCGCAGGCCCACCGGCTCGTTCCCGGCCGTCGACCCGGAGACGGGCAGGCCCCAAGTCGAGCAGGAGGCGGACCAGGCCCGGCGTTCCGGCGCGGACGACACGGACGGTACGGGCGACACAGGCGTTACGGGCGAGACGAGCGGCGCAGAGGGCGCGGGCGGCGCCGATGCGGCCGACCGCGGCGAGGAGCCCGCCGCCCGCGACACGGCCCCCGGCGGCCGCCCCGAGGACGCGGAACCGGCCGGGTCCCCGGTCGCGGGCGCGCAGGAGCGAGGGACCGCCGAGGAGCCCCCCGCCCCTGCGGCGGAGGTGGACGAGCCCGTCGAGTCTGTCGAGCCCGTCGAATCCGTCGAGGGCGCGGAGAGCGTCGGGGCCCCCGACGCCCCCGAGGCGCCCCTCGCCGATGCGGCGCACGACGACCGGGCCGATGAGGAGCCCGCCCGGTGGGACGAGGCGGACCAGGAGCCCGCCCCCGCCCCGGTCTCGGCGTTCGCCGACGATGACGACGATTACGTGCCCACCACGCGCGAGTACTGGCAGCCGATGCCGGAGACCACGCGCGAGCAGCTCATCGAGCGCCTCGACGGCCTCGCCACGGTGCTGGAGATCGGCGGGGACGACCTGGGCGCCGAGGAGGCCGCCCGGGCCCGCCACCTGCTCAACCACGCCGGCGGGCGGCTGCGGCTGTCGGCGGCGCACACCGTGGTCGCGCTGGCCGGCGGCACCGGAAGCGGCAAGTCGTCGCTGTTCAACGCGCTGTGCGGGCTGGAGTTCTCGCGCGTGGGCATCACCCGGCCCACCACCTCCAGCGCGCACGCCTGCGTCTGGGGCAACGAGGGCGCCGACGAGCTGCTGGGGTGGCTGGGGGTGCCGCCGCGGCACCGCCACTCGCGCACCAGCGAGCTGGACCGGGACGACTCGGAGCTGTCCGGGCTGATCCTGCTGGACCTGCCCGACCACGACTCGGTGCGGGCGATGCACACCGCCGAGGCCGACCGCCTGATCGGCGCGGCGGACCTGCTGGTGTGGGTGCTCGACCCGCAGAAGTACGCCGACGCGGCGGTGCACCACCGGTACCTGGCCGAGATGTCGGGGTACGGGGCGGTGACCGTGGCCGTGCTCAACCAGGTCGACCGGGTGGAGCCCGACGAGCTGGAGGAGCTCCTGACCGACCTGCGCCGCCTGCTGGAGACCGAGTCGGGGGTGCACCCGCGGGTGCTGACCACCTCGACCCTGACCGGGCAGGGCATCCGCGAGCTGCGGGACCTGCTGACCGAGACGGTGGTCGGGCGCCGCGCGCTGATCGACCGGCTGGTGGCCGACCTGGACGGGGTCGCGGGCAGGTTCGAGCGCTACCGCGGGCCGGAGGGCCCCGCGCCGCAGGGCGTTCCGGACAAGGACCGGGCGCGGCTGGTGGGCCGGCTGATGGAGGCGTGCGGGGCGGCGGCGCTGGCGGACTCGGTGGAGACCGCCTACGAGCTGCACGGGGCGCGCCGGGTCGGCTGGCCGGTCACCCGGTGGCTGGGGCGGCTGCGCCGCGACCCGGTGCGGCTGGCGCGGATGGACTTCCTGCGCGAGACGGAGGGCGAGGTCTCGGCCCGCCCCATCGAGCCGCAGGAGGCCGAGATCGAGCAGGCGGCCGTGGACACGGCCGAGGCCGTGGGGGAGGGCCTTCCGGCGCCGTGGCCCAAGCGCCTGCGCACGGCGGCGCGCGGCGGCGTCGCCGGTCTGGCCGGGCGGCTCGGTACGGCCGTGGCGGGGTCGCTGCCGGAGGGCGTCGACGGTCCGGGCTGGTGGTCGGCGGTGCGCGCGCTGCAGTACACGCTGGTCGCCCTCGCCGGGGCCGGCCTGGCCTGGGCGGCGTTCGTGCTGGTGAGCTGGCTGGGCGGCGGCATCACGGGCCTGGCCGCCCTGGACTCCCCGGTCTTCCTCGGCCTCGCGGCGGCGGTGGCGGTCGCGGCCCTGGCGGTCGGCTGGCTGACCGGTGTGGGGTGCAGGAACCTCGTGGGCGTGGCCGCCTCCAAGCGCCGGGAGACCGTGGAGGCGAGGGCCGAGGAGGTCGTCGCCGAGGCCGCGGTGGAAGGCGTCGTCGCCCCTGTCGAGGAGGAGCTGGCCCGCTACCGCCGGTTCGAGGAGGCCTTGGAAGCGGCTTTGGCGACCAAGTCCGAGTAGCCCCGGGCAGAGGCCATCGGCCCACCGTTCCCCGCATGGGGGCGGTGGGCCTCGTGTTTTCCCCGGTCGATGGGCCCCGCGGCCTCCGCGCGCAGGTCCGTGCACGGCGACTCCGGTCGGCGGGGAGAACGGGCCGCAGACGCGGGGCGGACCGCGCTGCACGAGCGGGCCTCGGTCGAGTCTTTCGGTGGGGCTGTCGCTCCTGAACCGGGCCGCCCGGTTGCGGTGGTGCCGCCGCCGTGTGGTGGAGCTCTCATCGGCTCCTCAGGGGGCATTGGTCCCGTTCGGGGGAAAAGCCCCCTCTTCCCAGGGGGCGGCGGCGCTGAATGTAGGGGTTTCCGCTCGCGTCAACACAAGCGGCGATTATGGTGTCACTGGCTGTAATTCAGGGGCGGGGGCACCCGTCCGCGGTGCGAGTGGTCGGGTGCGATCGGGGGAGGTCGAGGTGGCGGTGGCCGAGCGGTGCGTCGCGCCCAGCGCACGGTCCCTGGTGAAGAAGGTGCGCGGGTGGCCCGTCTTCGGCCAGTCGCCCCCCATGCTGGCCTTCATGGGCGCCGTCTTCCTGGCCGCCGTCGGGGCGCTCGTCCCCGCCGCGGCCGCCGCGCCCCTCCGGCTCCGGGACACGCTCCTGTTCGCGGCCCTGGTCCTGTGCGCGGCCCTGTGCGTGGAGGCGATGCGCCGCCTCGGAACCCCCTCCGGCCTCACCCGGGACCTCTTCGGCGCCTGGTGGATACCGACCCTGCTGCTCCTGCCCCCCGTCTACTCGCTCCTCATCCCCGTCCCCGTCTACCTGCTCATGCAGTTCCGGATACGCCGGACCATGGTGCATCGCAGGGTGTTCAACGCCGCCTCGGTCGCGTTCGCCGGGGCGGCGTCGTCATGGCTCTTCCACGCCGCCGCCGGCATCCCCGCGGGCCAGACCGAGCGGGCCGTCCCCGAGGTCCTCTTCACCCCCTCCGGCGCGCTGCTGGCCTTCGTGTGCTGCGCGCTGTTCACCGTCCTCAACACCGCGATCATCACCGTCGCCGTCCGCCTGAGCGCCCCCGACGCCCCCTGGCGCCGCCTGCTGTGGGACAGGGAGGCGGTCACCGTCGACAGCGTGGAGCTGTGCGTCGGCATCACCGTGGCCATCCTGTCCGGCCTGTCGCTGCTGCTCCTGGCCATCGCCCTCCCGCCGGTGCTGCTGCTCCAGCGCAGCCTGATGTACCAGCAGCTCCAGGAGGCGGCCCGCAACGACCCCAAGACCGGCCTGCTCAACGCCACCACCTGGGAGCGCGAGGCGGGGGCCGTCGTCGGGCAGGCCCGCCGCGACCGGCTGCGCGCGGCCGTGCTCATCATCGACATCGACCACTTCAAACGGGTCAACGACACCTACGGGCACCTGGTGGGGGACCGGATCCTCAACGCCGTGGCGGACGCCCTGCACGGGCAGCTGCGCCCGCGCGACGTCATCGGCCGGTTCGGCGGCGAGGAGTTCGTCGTCCTGCTCCCCGAGACCGACCTGGCCGACGCCTGCAAGGTGGCCGAACGCCTGCGCCGCCGGGTGAGCGTGCTGCGGCCGCAGGTGGACGGGGTCCCGGTCGACGTCACGGTCTCCATCGGGGTGGCCCTGCTCCACGTGCACGGGGACGACCTGGTCGACCTGCTGGCCCTGGCCGACCTGGCGCTGTACCGGGCCAAGGACGCCGGCCGCGACCGGGTGCGCCTGCCGATGACCGGGGAGGGGCTGATCCCCGACCAGCACCGGGCGGACGAGGCCCCGGCGCGCCGGACCGCCCGCGGTTCCTGACCCGGGGCCGGGCGGAGCGCCCGGGGCCACCACGGGCCCGTCGTCCACAGCGCGCTCGTCCACGGGCCGTCGTCCACAGGGCGCGCGCCCGTCCCCGCTCGGCGCGCGCACGCGAGCACAGTGGTGCGCATGAGCTCCGATGACCGCATTCCCCCGTCCGCAGCCACTCCGGACACCGCCCCCGTACTGTCCCTGCGCACCCCCGAGGACGTCCTGCGCGCCGTCCCCGGCCTGGTCGGGCGCCGTCCCGACGACTCCGTGATCGTGCTCGGCCTCACCGGTGCCTCCAACCGGGTGCGCCTGGCACTGTGCGCCCCCGCGGACGAGCCCCGCGACGCCTTCGCCCGCACGGTGGCCGACACGCTCGCCGACGAGGGCTGTTCCGCGGCGCTCGCCGTCGGCTACGGCCCTCCCGAGCGGATCACCCCGCGCATGGACGCCTTGCGGGAGGAGGTCCTGCGCCAGGGCATCCCGCTGCGCGACGCGCTGCGGGTCACCGACGGCCGCTACTGGTCCTACCTGTGCCCCTCGGTCGACTGCTGCCCGGCCGAGGGGGTGCCCTTCCCCGACCCGGCCGCCTCTGCCGCGCCCGCGCTGCGGACACCGTCCGGCGTGCCGGTGCCGCCCGCGCTCGCGGAGGAACGGGAGGCGCCGTCGCCGGGCACGGTGCTCCCCGGGGCCGCCGAGGCCGGCCCCGCCTCCGTTGCGCCGGCCTCCGTCGCCCCCGTGGAAGGCCCCGAGCGCGCGCGGATGGACCGCGCCACCACCGCCGCCGAGGCCCGCTGCGCCCGCATGTGGAGCACGCGCGACCCCGGCGGCCATGCCGCCTTCGCCTCCGCCTTCCGCGCCGAAGGGCTGCGGGAGGTGCGCGCCGCCGTGGCCGGGGCGGTCGCCGGGCGCGCCCCGGAGGGGGCCGACCGGGTGGCCTGGCTGGCCCTGCTCCTGCTGTCGGTGCGGGTGCGCGACGAGGCGTGGGTCCGCATCCGCGCCGACGACGCGGCCCTCCACGCCGACCTGTGGCGCCGCGTGTTCCGCATGGCCGACCCGGCCTACGCGGCCGCCCCGGGGTCCCTGCTGGCCTTCGCGGCCTGGCTCGGCGGCGACGCCGCGCTCGCGGGGGCCGCCCTGGACCGGGTCGCCCGGCTGGCCCCCCGCTATTCGATGGCGGCGCTGATCCGCCAGGCGCTGGCGCACGGGGTGTCCCCGAAGCGGTGGCGGCCGGTCACGCCCGAGTGGCTGGAGCGCAACGCCCCGGCGGAGCCGGGCCCCGCTGCGCCGCCGGCGTCCGGGCCTCCCGCGCCCCAGCGGTCCGTGTTCGGGCCGTCCGAAGGGCCTCGAAAGTCCGCGGAGCCCGAGGGAACCGGGCGGCCCGACGGGCCGCCTGAGGCCCCCGAGGCGGACGGACCGCCGCACTGAACCCGCGAGGGGCCCGATCGCGCTCCGTGCATGTGCCGGGCACATGCGCGAACGCCCTAGGCTGGAGGCATGCCGGAGTACATCTTCACGATGAAAGACGTGCGCAAGGCGCACGGCGACAAAGTCGTCCTGGACAACGTATCGGGCTCCTTCCTTCCCGGAGCCAAGATCGGTGTCGTGGGGCCGAACGGCGCGGGCAAGTCCACCCTGCTGAAGGTGATGGCCGGCCTGGAGCAGCCGTCCAACGGCGAGGCGCGCCTGATGCCCGGGTTCACCGTGGGCCTGCTCGCCCAGGAGCCCGAACTCGACGCGGACAAGACGGTCCTGGAGAACGTCGAGGAGGGCGTCGCCGAGACCAAGGCGATGATGCAGCGCTTCAACGAGGTCGCCGAGAAGATGGCGACCGACTACTCCGACGAGCTCCTCGAAGAGATGGGCAAGCTCCAGGAGGCGCTGGACCACCGCAACGCGTGGGACCTGGACAGCCAGCTCGCCCAGGCCATGGACGCCCTGCGCTGCCCCGCGGGCGACGCCTCGATCAGCCAGCTCTCCGGCGGTGAGAAGCGCCGCGTGGCGCTGTGCAAGCTCCTCCTGGAGCAGCCCGACCTGCTGCTTCTCGACGAGCCCACCAACCACCTGGACGCCGAGAGCGTGCAGTGGCTGGAGCAGCACCTGGCGAACTACCCCGGCACCATCGTCGCCATCACCCACGACCGGTACTTCCTCGACCACGTCGCCACGTGGATCCTGGAGCTGGACCGCGGCCGCTTCTACCCCTACGAGGGCAACTACACCACCTACCTCGACAACAAGGCCGCCCGCCTCAAGGTCGAGGGCCAGAAGGACGCCAAGCAGGCCAAGCGGATCTCCGACGAGCTGGAGTGGGTGCGCTCCAACTCCAAGGCGCGCCAGACCAAGAGCAAGGCCCGTCTGCAGCGCTACGAGGAGATGGCCACCGAGGCCGCCAAGACGCGCAAGCTGGACTTCGAGGAGATCCAGATCCCGCCGGGGCCGCGCCTGGGCAGCTCCGTGGTCGAGGTCAAGAACCTCACCAAGGGCTTCGACGACCGCGTCCTCATCGAGGACCTGACCTTCTCGCTGCCGCCCAACGGCATCGTCGGCGTCATCGGCCCCAACGGGGTCGGCAAGACCACCCTGTTCAAGATGATCGTCGGCGAGGAGCAGCCGGACTCCGGCAGCATCTCGGTCGGCGACACCGTCAAGGTGTCCTACGTCGACCAGTACCGGGGCCGGATCGACGACACCAAGAACGTGTGGGAGACGGTGTCCGACGGTGAGGCCTTCATCCAGGTCGGCAACGTCGAGATCCCCAGCCGCGCCTACGTGGCCGCGTTCGGCTTCAAGGGGTCGGACCAGCAGAAGCCGTCCGGGGTGCTGTCCGGCGGTGAGCGCAACCGGGTGAACCTGGCGCTCACCCTGAAGCAGGGCGGCAACCTGCTGCTGCTGGACGAGCCCACCAACGACCTGGACGTGGAGACGCTGGGGTCGCTGGAGAACGCGCTGCTGGACTTCCCCGGCTGCGCCGTCATCACCTCCCACGACCGCTGGTTCCTCGACCGCGTCGCCACCCACATCCTGGCCTGGGAGGGCGGCTCGGACTGGTTCTGGTTCGAGGGCAACTTCGAGTCCTACGAGAAGAACAAGATCGAGCGCTTGGGGGCGGACGCGGCCCGGCCGCACGCCGTCACCCACCGCAAGCTCACCCGCGGCTGAGCACGAGCGCGAACGGTCCGGCATACGCGCGGCGGGCACCCTGCGGGGTGCCCGCCGCGTGCCGTTCGCGGGCACGCGGCCGTTCCTTTCCCGTTCCTTCCCGACCCCCGCACCGTCCGCCGCCGGACTCGCCCTCGGCGGCAGGTGCGCATAAGCTGGCAGCCGATTATGACTTCCGCGCGCGATGACCAAGTGACGTTCTACGACGCCGTCGGCGGCGAGGAGGCGTTCACCCGCCTCGTCCGCCGCTTCTACGAGGGGGTCGCCGGCGACCCGGTGCTCCGGGCGATGTACCCGGAGGAAGACCTGGGCCCGGCCGAGGAGCGCCTGCGCCTGTTCCTCATGCAGTACTGGGGCGGGCCGCGCACCTACTCCGAGCAGCGCGGGCACCCGCGGCTGCGGATGCGCCACTTCCCGTTCCGGATCGGCGCGGCCGAGCGCGACCGCTGGCTGGAGCACATGCGCGCCGCCGTGGACTCCCTCGAACTGCCCCGGGAACTCGACGCCCGGCTGTGGGAGTACCTGGTCTACGCCGCGCACAGCATGGTGAACGTGCCCGAGGAGGAGGACCGGCCGCAGGTCGAGGACCCCACCGGGATCACCGTCGCCTCCGCGTCGGAGGCCGCCGCGCGCGACGACCGCGACGACGACGGCGGCGGCGAGACGGTCACGATCTCCTTGAAGTGACCGGGACGGCGGCCACGGCCGCCGCCGCGAAGACCGCGCAGGCGGCGAACACGGCGGGCAGCCCCGCCGTTTCGATCACCGGCGCCATCAGCACCGGGGTGAGCGTGGTGCTGACGGCCTGGAGCCAGTTCTGCGTGGCGAGCGCCCGTCCTGCCCACGTGGTCCCGGCGATCTCGGCCACCGAGGTGAAGGTGAGCCCGTTGTGGCTCATCGACAGCACCAGGCACACCAGCAGCAGCGGCACAGCGGTCCAGGGGGCCTGCGCGGGCGCGGTGGCCAGGAGCAGCAGGCAGCAGGTCGAGACCGAGGCGAGCGTGCGCACCGGGCGCATCCGCTCGCCGGTGCGGTCCGAGCGCAGGCCGAGCAGCAGCCGGCCGGCGGCGCCGGGGACCTGCGCGGCGGCCACCACGGCGCCGGCGGCCGGGCCGGACCAGCCGTGCTCCTGGACGAGGTAGACCAGGGCGTAGGCCATGAGGGAGATCTGCGGGACGCCCAGCAGCATGCTCACCCCGTGCACCCGCCAGATGGTCGGAGCGCGGTAGGGGGAGGCGTGCCGGGGGCGGGGCGCGGGGTCTTCGGCTCCCGCCTCGCCCGTGTGCTTCCCGGCCTCCTCGTCCGTGGCGGTGCGCTTTGAGGGGGATGGAGGGGGCGCCGGGGACGACGCGGGCTCCGGCGACCCCGGGGGTGCCGACAGCAGCAGCACGGCGGGGGCGGCGACCGCGGCCAGGGCGGCGGGGAGCAGCATCGCACCGATGAATCCCCAGTGCTCGGCGGCGCTGGGCAGGACGACGGCGGAGAGGCCCATGCCCAGGGGCAGGGCGGACTGCCGGATGCCCATGGCCAGGCCGCGCTCGCGGGCGGCGAACCAGGACAGGATGAGGCGCCCGCTCGCCGCGTTCACCGGCCCGCCGGCGGCGCCGGAGAGAAGAAGTACGCCGCCGAGTGTCCAGGGGCCGGAGGCGAGGGGGAGCAGGGTGAGCGAACCGGCGGTCAGCGCCAGGCTGAGGGCCATGGTGGGGCGCTCGCCGACCCGGTCGATGACGACGCCCCAGGCGAGCAGCGTGATGAGCAGCCCGAACGCGGGAAGCCCGACCAGCATCCCGGCCTGGGCGGTCGACAGCCCGTAGGCGTCCCGGAGGTGGGGGAGGACGTAGGGGACCCCGTACATGGCGGCGACGCTGGCGATCTGCGCCACCATGCTGATGCACAGGATGACCCAACGATTCCGTACCCGCACCCGGCCAGCCTAGGAGGGGCGGCGCCGAGCGCAGGCGACCGGGTTCGCCGACGAGGGTGGTGGGCATTCGTCAGGTGGCGAAGGGCCGGGACACGTAAAGTGGCGCAGAAGAGCGCCCCGAAGACGACGACCCCCAGGTCAGTGACCGCTCCCCGCACGCGCGGGGATGGTTCCCAGGACTGGATGGACTCGATATCGGCCTTGCGCCGCTCCCGGATGATTCTCCGGCGCCATGCGGATCGACGGTCGTGTCCGCTGGGGTGGTGGAGCTATCGGCCGCGTCCTTGTGAGCGGTGCGACCGCTGCAGCGTGGTCGGCGCCCCCGCCCTGGGTGCGCGCCCCCTCCTCGCTGTTGATCTCGGGAGAGTCGGGTAATACTCGCCGGTATTACCCCGACTCTCCCGAGATCAACGGGGGTGTCGATGCGGGCGGCCGGGGCCCGGAGGGCTCCACCACGCCGGCGGACACGACCGGATCGACAGTCGGCGAGGCTCACGCCCGTGGGAATGGGCCGGGTGTGGTCTTCGCGAGGCCTTCCATTCCGGTGCGAGTCCCGCGCCGTAGGAATGGCCCCGGCTCTTCGGCTACGGCGGCACCGCGGACTCGGCTCCCCGCACGCGCGGGGACAGTCACTGCGGAACTGTACGCCGTGCGGAAGCATGACTGCTCCTGATGCCAGGAGGGGCAGGGTTGTGGTGACCACTCTCCGAATGGTCACGCGGGGCCCGCGGAGTTCGTCGTGGTGTCGGCCTTGTGCCGGTGCGGCGGCCTCGGGGGATTTGTAGCGCTGACGTTCTCGATCCGAGTGCTTTCTGGAGCCGTCCGGTCGGCCGTTTCCTATCGATTCCTGTGGTCCGCAGCAGCTCAGACCGGCTCGGGCGCTCTACCGCTGGGCTTTTTGTTCTGTGGTCGGCTACGCATGGTTCGCCGGGCGATCGAGAGTGGTGATATCGCCACTGAATGTGCGATCAAGTGGTGATGTCACCACTCTCGATTCGTGGTCAGGAGCCGACCGCCCCCTTCCAGTGGGAGCTGCGGTCACTCCGCAGACGCGGGCTTGATGAGTGGCGCATCCCGGGACAGCTCTCGGAAGCCGACGCTCATGAACAGGCCCCGCGCTGCCGGGTGGCCCGGTGCTCCCAGGCAGGCGACCGTCACGTGCCCGGCCCCCGCCTCCCGTGCCAGGTGCATCCCGTGCAGGAGCATCGCCCTGCCGAGCCCCCGTCTCCGGTAGTCCGGATGCGTCCCGACCGGCTCGAACTCCGCGGTCGCGTTCGCCTCGTCCAGCCACATGATGGTCGAGCAGGCCATCGTCCCGTCCGGTGCCTCGACCAGGACGTGCAGGTCGCCGCGGTACGGCGCCGTCCCCCGGACGCCCCTGTAGCTTTCGGCCGTGTACGCAGACGGGGCCCAGGCGTCCACGTGGGCCCGGACCGCCGCCTCCGCCCCCGCCTCGTCGGCGGTCCGGAACCGGAAGCCGTCGGGGAGCACCGGATGCTCCAGCTCGCCGAGGTCCCGCTCGTTCAGCTGCGTCCAGTCACCGGTGTCGCCGAGCGAGGCAGGGTCGGTCCTGTAGCCGTGCGCGGCCCACCGTTCCAGGGCGAACCCGTCGGCGGCGCTCGGTACCACCGTGCGGTCGGTCCCTACCGCCACGCCCTCGTACCACTCGATGACCTCGTCGATCAGCCCGGCATGGTCGGGGTGCACCAGATAGGTCAGGGAGGCGTCCGTGACGTCCTTGACCGACCCGTCGTTGCGCACGACTCGGTGCGGGAGCCGCGCCCACCCCCAGGCCACCGGTTCCCCGCCGGAGAACCACAGTCTGCGCGGCCAGAAGGCGCCCTCGGCGGCGTGCCCCTTTCCCCAGTTCCACGCGAGTTCGCCGAACGTCGCGTCGCTGTTCAGCAGGTCCGGGCGCACGGCCGTCACACGCTGCGCCACCTCTTGCATGAGCTGCACGTCCGCAGCCGTCAGAACCTCGAAGGGTGCCATGGCGAATCACTGTGGCAAGCCGCGGCAGGCCTGTCGATTCCTTTTCCGGGGGCTGCAACCGCAGGATCCGGAAGCCACGGCTCCTCGGCCTCGAAGCGGCCCCATCCTCACCACCCGTCGCCGTCCATGTCCGCGCCGCCGTGCAGCAGGGTGTGCAGGCGCAGGGCCGTCTGGATCTCCAGGGCGCGCTGCGGGGCCTGCCAGTCGCGGACGAGGAGGCGGCCCACGCGCCCTCAGGCCGGGTCCAGGTAGCCCTCCAGGTACTCCAGCTCGGCGGGGGTGAGCCGGCGCGAGCGCTGCCGGTCCAGGTCGTAGGCGACGATGACGGACTCGGCGCGCAGGTAGACCCGCTCGTCGTCGAGGATCTCGTAGGCCAGCCGGAAGCTGGCCCGCCGGACCTCGGTGACACGGGTCTCCACGCGCACCGGCTCCCGCCGCATCAGCAGCGGGGCGACGTAGTCGACCTCGTGCCGGGCCACCACCATGGCGCCGAGCGTGCCGCCGTCCCCGGCGGGCCCGTCGGCGGAGTCCCACCGCAGGAACGCGACCCGGGCGTCCTCCAGGTAGGTCAGCATCTGCACGTTGTTCACGTGGTTGAGCGGGTCCAGGTCGGCGAAGCGCACCTGGGCGTGGTGCACGTGGCGCCCGCCCTTCGCCGGCGCGGCGCCGCCCTCGTCGTCGGCGGTGTGCGCGTCCGGTGTCCGCGTCCCCGTGTCCAGCACTCTTCCGTCCCCCCTGGTCCGACTCGTTAGGCCCGTCCGGGCACGGCATCCCAGGGTATCGGGGGTGGCAGACCGACCGGTCGGCGGCTCCCGCTCGCCGCGGAGGCGCCCGGCCGGGCCGCCGCCCCTGCCGTACCGCTCCGGTGCGGCGCCGCCGGAGAGGAGAGGGCGGGGACGGCGGCCGTACCGGGGTCAGCCGCCCTTGAGCAGCGGGTCCGCCTGGGCCGTCTCCGGCGTGCCCTGCACCGCGGCCCCCGCCTCCACACCGGTGTACCGGGCCAGGAACGCCAGCTGGTGGGCGTTGAGGGCGACGCTGCGGCTGACCGAGCGGGCGCTGTGCCCCACCTGCGCCTCCCGGCGCAGCAGCACCGGGCGCTCCTGCGGCGGCGCCGACGTCGCGTGCTGCATCGCCGCGCACATCTTGCGCGCGTGCAGCGGGTCCACCCGGGTGTCGTTGTCGAAGACCGTGAACAGCGTCGCCGGGTAGCGCACCCCCTCGCGCACCCGGTGGTAGGGCGAGTAGGCCAGCAGCCACTCCAGCTCCTCGGGCACGTCGGCGCTGCCGTACTCCACGCTCCACAGCCGCCCGAGCCCGAACCGCTCATAGCGCACCATGTCCAGCAGCGGGGCCGACGACACGGCGGCCGAGAACAGGTCCGGGCGCTGCGTGACGGCCGCGCCCACCAGCAGGCCGCCGTTGCTGCCGCCCATCACCGCCAGCCCGTCCGCGCGTGCGGTGCCCGAGGCCACCAGGTGCTCCGCGGCGGCGACGCAGTCGTCGAACACGTTCTGCTTGGCCCCGAGCATCCCCGCCCGGTGCCACTCCTCGCCCTCCTCCAGGCCGCCGCGCAGGTTGGCCACCGCGTAGGCGCCCCCGGCCCGCACCCAGGCCAGCACCGTGGCCGAGTAGCCGGGCGTCATGGAGATGGAGAAGCCCCCGTACCCGTACAGCACCGTGGGGCGCGGCCGGTCGTCGCCGTCGTCGGGGCGCACCACCAGCATCCGCACCGGTGTGCCGTCCCGGGAGGCGGTCACCACCTGTTCGGTGCGGACCGCGGGCAGGTCCAGCCCGTCCGCGCCGGGCGCCGACGCCCACCGCTCCACCTGCCCGGTGCGCGCGTCCAGCCGGTGCACGCCGACGGGGGTGGTGGGGTCGGTGTAGGTGAACCACACCTCGTGTCCGCCCTCGGGCCGGTCCATCAGCCCGCCCACGCTGCCCAGGCCGGGCAGCCGCACGGTCTCCAGCAGCTCACCGGTCTCCAGGTCGTGCCGGGTGACCTCGCTGATCGCGTGCCGCCGCCAGGAGGCCACCACCTGGGGCCGGTCCAGGCCCGGCCCGTCGAGCAGCGCGTAGTCGTCCAGCACCGCCTCGGGGTCGGGGCCGATGAGGGGGCGCCAGTTCTCCGCTCCGGGCGCGGCCGGGTCGCACACGCACAGCCGGCCGCGCGGTGCGTCCCGGTCGGTGAACAGGTACAGCCGCCCGTCCCTGCCCACGTGCGGGGAGGCCTCGGCGTCCACGCCCACCTGGACCGGGCGCAGCCGCGGCGCCTCCGGCGGCCCCTCGCTCAGGTCGGCGATCCAGGCGTCGTTGCTGGGGGAGGTGCCCTCAGAGGCGGTCAGCAGCAGGTGGCGCCCGTCGCGGCCGACCGCGACACCGAAGTAGTCGGTCATCTTCCGGCCCTCGCCGAACACCGCGGTGTCCGACTCGACGGGGGCGCCCACCCGGTGCAGGTACACCCGCCGGTGGTACTGCCGCTCGTCCTCGGGAACCGCCTCGGGAGGCAGGCGCCGCACGTAGTAGAAGGCCTCTCCGCCGGGCAGCCACGCCACCGGCGAGTACCGGCACCGGTCGATGGGGCCGTCCACGGTCCGCCCGGTGACCACGTCCATCACCCGCAGCAGCGGTTCCTCGTCCCCGCCCTCGGAGAGGAGGTAGGCCAGCAGCCGGCCCTCCCGGTCGGGCCGCCAGTAGTCGAGCGTGGTGGTGCCCGTCGGGTCCAGGGCGCCGGGGTCGACGAGCACCCGCTCGCCCTCCCCGGGGGCCGAGGTCACCAGCACGCCGTGCTCGGCGTCGGGGGCGCGCCGGATGGAGAAGGAGCGGTCGCCGCGCCAGACCGGCGGGCCGGTGTACCCGGCCGACAGCAGGCCCCGGATGTCGGCGGCGAACCCCTCCTGGCCGGTGAAGCCCTCTGCGGCGGCTGCGAAGAGCGCGTCCTGGGCCTGGGACCACTCCTTGGTGCGTGCGGACTCGGGGTCCTCCAGCCACCGGTAGGGGTCGGCGACGCGCATCCCGTGCAGCTCGTCCACCAGGTCCTGGCGCTCGGCCGGCGGGTAGCGGAGATCAGGCATGCCCGAACTCTACTTAAGGGGGCCCCACGGGCGGTGACCCCCCGTGTGTGTCCCCCCTCAGGACGGCCGGACGCGGCCGCAAAGCCGTTCCGGTCGGCGCGCTTCCCGGACGGCGGGGGCCGTCTGCGCGATTATCGGAGCCCAGTGGACCGCCGTCGCCGGTGAGAAACGGGGTGGCGGGGGAGCGGTCGGACAAAGCAAACTGATTGCGGGACGTCACTCGGCGGGAACCACCCACGGGAGGTCCGTGTGGAAGAGTCGACAGCGCCGGTCGTCAGGCCGGCCCACAAGGAGGTCTCCTGGCTGGCCGATCGGCTGGCCGGGGTAGAGACACGCAGGTCCGGGGTGACGGTATGAGGGCCGCGCTCGGAACGGAGGGCGGTCCGGTAAGCCGCCACGTGCTGCTGCTCAATGCCAGCTATGAGCCGCTGACCACGCTCCCGCTGCGCCGCGCGGTGCTCCTGGTGCTGCGGGACAAGGCCGAGGTGGTGCACGGCGACGCCGCGGGCGCGGTGCTCCACTCGGCGTCGACGGTGCTCTCGGTGCCGTCGGTGATCCGGCTGCACCGCTACATCCGGGTCCCGTACCGCAGGCGGATCCCCCTCACCAGGGTCGCGCTCATGCGCCGGGACGGGCACCACTGCGCCTATTGCGGCAAGCGGGCCGAGACCATCGACCACGTGGTCCCGCGCTCCAGGGGAGGCGCGCACGTGTGGGAGAACGTGGTGGCCTCGTGCAAGCCGTGCAACCACCGCAAGGCCGACCGGCTCCTGGACGAGCTGGGGTGGAGGCTCAACGTGACCCCCACGGTGCCGCGCGGCCTGCACTGGCGGCTGATCAACGGCGAGCAGCACGGCGACCCCCAGTGGGCGCCGTACATGACACGTCAGGCGGCCTGACCGCACGGGCGGCCGGGCGGGGCCTCAACCGGCGTCCCGCCCGGCCCGGCCGCCCCGGCGGGCCAGGCCGGCCCGGCTAGGATGCGGCCATGCCCCGATACGAGTACGCCTGCCGCGCGTGCGGCACCACCTTCGAGCTGACCCGTCCGATGGCCGAGTCGGGCGCCCCGGCGCCCTGCCCCGACGGCCACGGCGACACGGTGAAGCTGCTGTCCCGTGTGGCGGTCGGGGGAGTGGCCGAGTCCCCGGCCCCGTCCGGCGGCTGCTGCGGAGGCGGTTGCTGCGGCGGAGGCTGAGCCCGCCCCCGCCCGCCCCGGCGCCCGGACCCCGAAGGGGCCGGAGGCCTCGCGGGTCCCCACAGCGCCCGACCTCCCCGCAGGACTTCTGGAGACGGTCCTAGCGGGTTCTTCGTCGGCTCACCGGACGCTTCGACAGTGGTGGTACCACCACTGTCGATCCACGCAAGGGAGCCGGCCGCCCTGCGGGGCGGCCGCCTGCGGACCGCACGGCCCGCAGGCGACCCGGGGGTTCAGCCCTCGACCTGGGTGACGTCGCGGGCGGCGCCGGTGGAGGCGGAGGTGGCCATGGCCGCGTACGCGCGCAGGGCCGGGGTCACCTTCCGCTCGCGGGCGCGCGGCTTGAACCCGCCCAGCTCCTTGAGCAGCCGCTCGCGCCGGGCGGCCAGCTCGTCCTCGGGCACCTCCAGCACCAGGCCCCGGTTCGGGATGTCGATGCTGACCAGGTCCCCGTCCTCGACCAGGGCGATGTCGCCGCCGGCCGCCGCCTCGGGGGAGGCGTGGCCGATGGACAGGCCCGAGGTGCCGCCGGAGAAGCGCCCGTCGGTGACCAGGGCGCACGCCTTGCCCAGGCCGCGCCCCTTCAGGAAGCTGGTCGGGTACAGCATCTCCTGCATGCCCGGGCCGCCCTTGGGGCCCTCGTAGCGGATGACGACCACGTCGCCCGGCTCCACGCGCTTGCCCAGGATGCCGTCGACCGCGTCCTCCTGGCTCTCGAAGACCTTCGCCGGGCCGCTGAAGGTCATCAGCTCCTCGTCCACGCCCGCCGTCTTGACCACGGCGCCGTCGGCGGCCAGGTTGCCGTAGAGCACCGCCAGCCCGCCGTCGGCGCTGTAGGCGTGCTCGACCGAGCGGATGCACCCCTCGGCGCGGTCGGTGTCCAGGCTGTCCCACCGCACGTCCTGGGAGTAGGCCTTGGTGGTGCGCCGCCCGCCCGGGGCGGCGTGGAACAGCTCCACCGCCTCGGGGGACACCGTGGGCTCGGCGATGTCCCACTGCGCCAGGCACTCGCCCACGGTCATGCCGTGCACGGTGGGCAGCGAGGTGTCGATGAGCCCGCCGCGGGCCAGTTCGCCCAGGATCGCGGGGATGCCCCCGGCCCGGTGCACGTCCTCGATGTGGTACTTCTCCGTGTTCGGCGCCACCTTGCACAGGCAGGGCACCTTGCGGGACATCGCGTCGATCTCCGGCAGGCCGAATTCGACGCCGCCCTCGGTGGCCGCCGCCAGCAGGTGCAGGATGGTGTTGGTGGACCCGCCCATGGCGATGTCGAGCGCCATGGCGTTGCCGAACGCGGCCGGGGAGGCCACCGACAGCGGCAGCACCGATTCGTCGTCGTCCTGGTAGTAGCGCCGCGCCACGTCCACGACCAGCCGCCCGGCGTCCTCGTAGAGCCGCTTGCGCGCCACGTGGGTGGCCAGCACGGTGCCGTTGCCCGGCAGGGCCAGCCCGATCGCCTCGGTCAGGCAGTTCATCGAGTTGGCGGTGAACATGCCCGAGCAAGAGCCGCAGGTGGGGCAGGCGGCCTCCTCCAGCTCGGCCAGCTCCTCGTCCGAGACGCTCTCGTCGGCCGAGGCGATCATCGGGTTGATCAGGTCGAGCTTGCGCTCCTTGGTGGCGGTGCCCTCGACCACGGTGACGCGCCCGGCCTCCATCGGGCCGCCGGAGACGAAGACGGTGGGGATGTTCAGCCGCATCGCCGCCAGCAGCATGCCCGGGGTGATCTTGTCGCAGTTGGACACGCACACCAGGGCGTCCGCGCAGTGCGCGTTGACCATGTACTCCACCGCGTCGGCGATGACCTCGCGGCTGGGCAGCGAGTACAGCATGCCGCCGTGGCCCATGGCGATGCCGTCGTCCACGGCGATGGTGTTGAACTCGCGGGGCACGCCTCCGGCCTCGCGCACCCCGCCGGCGACCACGTCGGCGACCTCGCGCAGGTGCACGTGCCCGGGGACGAACTGGGTGAAGCTGTTGGCCACGGCCACGATCGGCTTGCCGAAGTCCTCGCGCTCTACCCCCGTGGCGCGCATGAGGGCGCGCGCGCCGACCATGTTCCTGCCGTGGGTGACCGTGCGTGAGCGGAGTTCTGGCATGGGATGCTCCCGATCGATACGTGCTCTTCCGTCGATCTTAGCCCCGTGCGCCCCCTGCTCGTGTCTCGGTACAGAAGATCGGACGTCCGAATAATGAGACGTAGGGAGGTGGCGGCGGTCGTGGCGGGGCACGAAGGAGGGGCGGGGCCTGCGCCCCGCCCCTCGCGGACCGGTCCCGACCGGCGCCGCCCGTTTCGTCTCGTCGCTCTGGCCGTCGCTGTCGTGTCCTCGGTGCGCGCCGCGGCGCCCGGCGGCCCCCGGCGTCCGCCGGGCGCCGTCAGTACCGCGCCGGCAGCACCTTCTGTGCCGCCCGGTGGATCTCCTCGATCTCCTTCTCGGTGAGCCTGCTCTTGCCCGAGCGCAGCCACTTGCGCACCTTCTGGCCCTGGATGATGTCCACACCGCGCAGGTTGTGGCTGTCCCAGGGCATGCCCGGGCCGTAGATCGCCAGCGCCGCCCGCACCGTGACCTGCCGCCCCAGCTCCTCGCTGATCAGCCGCTCGGCCTCGCGCGCCTCGGTCAGCGCCTCGTCGATGCGCTCGTTCTTGGAGAACCGCCCGTGGTAGAGCTTCTCCAGCTTGTTGCGGAGCGGGAGCCGCTTGTCCCACGACTCGGAGTCGATGGCGAACGCCCCGCGCCGTCCCACGATGAAGTGGTCGATCTGCCCGTTGCCGCCGGGCACCTCGCGGGCGTGCAGCACCTGGTAGCCCACCTTCTTCATCACGCGCAGCTGCGCCTCGGTGCGCCGCTGGGCCATGGAGGGCTTGCGCCACCGCGGCACCTCCGAGTGCCGCCGGGAGGTGTACACGATGAATCCGACCAGGGTGCCCGCGGCGAACGTGGCACCGATGCGCCAGTCGCCGGTGAGGAGTCCGGTCGCCAGGCCGACCAGGAGCGCGGCGGCTCCGCGAACGGCCCAGCGGCGTGCGTCCTTGGAAGTGAGCAGATCGCCATAGGTCGTCCGGGCCGCGCCTTCGGGGCCCGCCGTACGGTTGGGCGTCCTTCCCGCCGGCACGAAGAAAGGCGCCGGGGAAGCCGTCTCCTGGCGCTGTGCGCCGTCCTTCTCACTGGTTGCCGATTCCACATCGGAAAGAGTAGTTCGATCCATATGCGAGTCCTAGTCCATTGAAACTCACACTTTTCTTCCCCGGTGGATTCCGGGTGCACGCGTGTCCTCGGGGTTATATCAGGGAAGGCTTACCTTTCGGCCAGCCTCTCTAGAGATGTTCCCAGGTCGGTGCCGCCGCACCCGGGGTCTAGGCTTCGACCATGGGTCAGATTCACGACTTGACGGCGCTGGAGCAGGCCGCGGCGGTGCGCCGCCGGGAGCTCTCCCCGGTGGAGATCGCCGACCACTACCTGGACCGGATCGAGCGGTACGGCCCCGCGCTGGGGGCCTTCATTACGGTCACCGGGGAAATCGCACGCGAACAAGCCCGGAATGCGGAGAAACGGGTCGTCCACGACACGCCGGAGGCGCTGCCCCCGCTGCTGGGCGTCCCGGTCCCGGTCAAGGACCTCACACCGGTGGCGGGCGTGCGCTGGACCTCCGGGTCCGCCGCCTTCGCCGAGCGCACCGCCGACGTCGACGCCGACGTCGCGGCCCGGCTGCGCACGGCCGGAACGGTGCTCACCGGCAAGACCAACACCCCCGAGTTCGGGGTCCCCTGCTACACCGAGAACGACGTCGCGCCGCCCGCCCGCACCCCCTGGGACCCCTCCCGCTCGGCCGGCGGGTCCAGCGGCGGTGCCGCGGCGGCCGTCGCCGCGGGGCTGGCCCCGGCCGCGCACGCCAGCGACGGCGGCGGGTCCATCCGCATCCCGGCCTCGGTCTGCGGGCTGTTCGGCCTCAAGCCGACCCGGGGCCGGATCACCAACGCCCCGCTCCAGCCCGACTACATCGGCCTGTCCACCAGCGGGCCGCTGGCCCGCACCGTGGCCGACGCCGCCGCGCTGCTCGACGCCATGGCCGGCGGGGCGCCCGGCGACTACTTCGCCGCGCCGCCCTCCGCCGACGGGCGCACCTTCCTGGACCACGCCCGCTCCGAGCCGGGGCGGCTGCGCATCGGCCGCTTCTCGGCGCCGCCGGTGCCCGGCGCCCGGCTCGCGCCCGAGGCCGCCGACGGCTACGAGGAGGCCTCCCGGCTGCTGGCCTCCCTCGGCCACGAGGTCGAGGAGGTCGATCCGCCCTTCGAGGCCTCGCTGCTGCGCATGTTCGAGGTGGTCTGGGCGGGCATGGCGGTGGCCACCCCGGTTCCCGAGGAGGACGAGGCGCGGCTGCGCCCCCTGACCCGCGGCATGCGGGCGCAGGCCCGCGCGGCCTCGGTGGAGGACTACATGCGCGCCACCGGCGGCATTCAGGCGGCGGTGCGCCGGGCGATGCCGCGCCTGGAGGCCTACGACGCGCTGCTGTGCCCCACCCTGGCGCAGCTCCCGGCGCCGGTGGGCCACTTCGCGGCCGAGGACCCGCGCGAGGAGTTCGCCCGGATGTCGGCGTTCACCCCCTACACCTCCATGTTCAACGTGACCGGCCAGCCCTCGGTGAGCGTGCCGCTGCACTGGACCCCCGGGGGCCTGCCGGTCGGCGTCATGCTGACGGGGCGGATGGGGGAGGAGGGCCTGCTGCTGTCCCTGTCGGCCCAGCTGGAGCGGGCCCGCCCGTGGGCGGACCGCCGTCCGGACCTGTCCGTCCTGGAGTCCTGATCCCGAGGCTGAGCAGCGCGGCGAGGGTGGCCAGGGCGGCGGCCCCGGCCACCCCCAGGGCCACCCCGCCGTGGTCGATCAGCCAGCCGGTCAGGGGCGAGGCCAGCGCGATGCCGCCGGTGGTGGCGGTGGTCATCCAGCCGTAGGCCTCGCCGCGCCGGTCCGGCGGGGCCAGGTCGCCCAGGCGCTCGGTGACGGCGGCGACGGTGGGGGCGATCGCCAGGCCTGCCGCGAACAGCACCGGGGTCAGCAGCCAGGGGGTCGGCAGCTCCAGGACCGGCGGCAGGAGCGGGACGAGCAGCGCGGCCCCGGCGGCGGCGCCGAACGCCCGCAGCGCGATCCGCGGCGGCCCCGCCACGGTGCCCGCGATCAGCCCGCCGACCAGCGAACCGAAGGCGTAGACCGCCATCAGCCCGCCGGCATAGCCGGGGGTGCCCAGTTCCCGGGCCCAGGCCACCATGGCCAGGTCGACCGAGCCGAGCCCGGCGACCATCAGCATGACCACGCCGATCACCACCAGCAGGCGGGGGTCGGCCAGAAGCGTGCGGCGCGGGGCCGCGTCCGGGGAGGCCTCGGCCCCGGCGTCGCGGGCGGGGCGGGTGTGCCCGGCCCGGCGCAGCGCGAGCGCGAAGCCGACCGCGCCGGTGCAGGCGACGGCGCCCAGGGTGAGCAGCCCGACCCGGCCGCCGCCCAGGCCCACCACGGCCGCGGCCAGCAGCGGCCCCACGATGAACAGCAGCTCCTGCAGGGTCGCCTCGGCGGCGAACATGGACTGCCGCGTGGGCCCGGAGGTGATGCGCGGCCACAGCGAGCGGCCGATCTGGGTGGCGGGCGGCTGGAAGACGCCGGTGACCACGGCCAGCGGCAGCGAGGCCCACCACAGCCCGGCCGGCAGGAGCGCCATCGAGCCCAGACCGAGGCCGTAGACCAGGGCCGACATCAGCAGCAGGCGGTCGTTGGGGCGGTTGTCGGCCATCCGCCCGCGGATCGGCCCGCCGAGCGCGGTTCCCACCGTCAGCCCGCCGGCGACCAGGCCGGCCAGTCCGTAGGAGCCGGTCCAGCCGGCCACCAGGAAGGTGACCGCGATCGGCATGCCCGCGATGTGCATGCGCGCCGCCAGCGACCAGAAGAGCAGTGACCCGAGATGGGGCACGGCGAACAGCCGTCGGTAGGACTGGAGCATTGCCCTACTCAATCACACGATTCGTCCTATTGTTAAAGGGTCCCATGTTTGGGGTAGAAGGATCTGTTCACATGTTCGGACCGACCGTGCACGGGGCCTGAGAGGGCGGCACCGGACCGCTCGGCTCCGCGGCCGGTGCGGTCGCCGGGCGTCGCCGCTGGGGGCGGCCGGTCGGGCGTCCGGTTCCCGGCACGGTTCGCATGCGGGGCCGAGCAGGGGAACCCGGAGGCAGGGGGCGCGGTCCGCGGCGGCGCTGTGCGCGTCCTCTTCGGGTTCCGGACAGAACGGACATCGCCGGTCGGTGGTCCGGAGCCCCTCCCACCGCCGGGCGAGGATCCGCCCGGGAGGGCGGAGGCGGCGGGGGAGGGGCGGTGGTCACCGGTGCCGACCTCATGACCTGCCCCGACGCAGAGGCGGCCCGCTCCTCGCCCCCGCTCCGCCCCCGGAGCGACGGCCGGTGAGCGGGCGGAGCGCGGGCCCGCGCCGGACCGTGACCCCCGGCCGCGGCGGTTCCGGCCACCGGCCCAGAACGCGGCGAACCCCCTCCGCAGGCCGAACCGGACCCGGATCCGGTCCGTTCCGGTCCCGAACGGTGCATGGCGTTCAAGGCCCGAAGGGCCCTCCATGCGGCATCATCGTGTGCTGTGAGCGATGCGGACCTGGCCCGGCTGGCCGAAGAGCACGGCGTTGCGACCACCTATGAGGACTGGCGGGGCCGCCGGGTGCGGGTCGGTGCCGACACCCTCCGCCACGTGCTGGCCGCCCTGGGGGTGGACGCCTCCGACCCGCGCGCCTCCCTGGAGGCCCACTGGGCCGACCAGGCCCGCCGCATGCTGCCGCCCGCCGTGGTGGCACGCTCCGGCCGCTCGCCCCGCCTGCCGCTGCCCGACGGCACCCGTGCCTGGGTCGAGCTGGCCGACGGCGGATGGGCCCGCCCCGGCCCCGACCTGCCCACCGGGGTGCACTCCCTGCACGCCGAGTGCGGGGGCGTGGCGCAGAGCGCCCCGCTGCTCGTGGTGCCCGACCGCCTGGACCCCCCGCCCGCCCTGGGCGACCGGCGGGCCTGGGGCCTGACCGCTCAGCTGTACTCGGTGCGCTCGCGCGCGTCCTGGGGCCTGGGCGACCTGCGGGACCTGGCCGAGCTGGCCGACTGGAGCGCCCGCGACCTGGGCGCGGCCTTCACCGCCGTCAACCCGGTGCACGCCACCGAGCCGGAGATCCCCCTCGAGCCCTCTCCCTATCTGCCGGTCAGCCGCCGCTACTCCAGCCCGCTCTACATCCGGGTCGAGGACGTCCCCGAGTACACCCGGCTCGACCCCACCCAGCGCGAGGCCGTGCAGCGCCTGGCCCGTCCCCTGCGCGAGCGCGGGCGCACCGCCGACCTCCTGGACCGGGACGCCGTCTGGAGCGCCAAGCGCGCCGCCCTGGAGGCCTTGTACCAGGTGCCGCGCTCGCCCGCCCGCGAGGCCGCCTTCCAGGCCTACCTGGAGCGCGAAGGCGCCCCGCTGGTGGAGTACGCCACCTGGTGCTCCCTGGCCGAGGAGCACGGCCCCGACTACCGGTCCTGGCCGCCGGAGCTGCGCGACGTGGCCGGCCAGGAGGTGGGGGCCCGCGCCCTGCGCCGCTGGCCCGAGGTCGACTTCCACCGCTGGATGCAGTGGGTGATCGACGACCAGCTGGCCGCCGCCCAGGCCAGCGCCCGCGCCGCCGGCATGCCCGTGGGGATCGTGCACGACCTGGCGGTGGGCGTGCGCTCGGGCGGCGCCGACGCCTGGATGTACCGCGGAACCCTGGTCGAGGGGGTGAGCGTGGGCGCCCCGCCGGACGCCTTCAACCAGCAGGGGCAGGACTGGTCGCAGCCGCCGTGGCACCCGGTGCGACTGGCCGAGGAGGGGTACGGCCCCTTCCGCCAGACCCTGCGCCAGTCGATGCGGCACGCCGGGGGCGTGCGCGCCGACCACGTCATGGGCCTGTTCCGGCTGTGGTGGATCCCCGAGGGCGCCGACCCCTCCGAGGGCGCCTACGTGCGCTACGACCACGAGGGCATGGTGGGGTCGCTGCTGCTCACCGCGCGCGAGAGCGGCGCCCTGGTCATCGGCGAGGACCTGGGCACGGTGGAGCCGTGGGTGCGCGAGCACCTGGCCGACCGGGGCGTGCTGGGCACCTCGGTGCTGTGGTTCGAGCGCGACGAGGAGGGGGCGCCCAAGCGGCCCGAGGACTGGCGGCGCGAGTGCATGGCCACCGTCGCCACCCACGACCTGCCCCCGGTGGCCTCCTTCCTGACGGCCGAGCACGTGGAGCTGCGCGACCGGCTGGGGCTGCTCAAGCGCCCGGTGGCCGAGGAGCGGGCCGAGGCCGAGGCCCAGGTGGAGGCCTGGCGCCGGCGCCTGGTGGAGCTGGGCCTGCTGGACGCGGACGTGGACCCGGTCTCCTCGCCGTCCACGGTGGTGGCGGCGCTGCACGCCTACCTGGCCCGAACCCCGGCCCGGCTGGTCGGCCTGGCGCTGACCGACCTGGTGGGGGACCGGCGCATGCAGAACCAGCCGGGTACCTCGACCGAGTACCCCAACTGGCGGATGCCCCTGACCAGTGCCGAGGGCGAGCCGGTACTGCTGGACGAGCTGTTCGCCGACCCGCACCTGTCGGCGGCGGTGCGCCGCGCCCTCCAGCCGGTCACGGCCGGCCTGTGCCGGGGCGGCTGAGCCGGCAGCGGAGGGGGCAGCGCAGCAGGTGCCCCGCTCACGCGCCTCGACCGGGGCGGCGGGGCCCTTCGGTGCCAGGGAGAGGGCGGCAACGGCGGGACAGCCTGTGCCCCGCTCATGGCTGCTTGCCGGGCGGCGGGTCGGCGGGGCGCCAGGGGAAGGGCGGCGATGAAGAGGAGCGGTGGTTCCCCGGGCTTGGTGGTCGGCCGCCGGGCCTTTCGCGGTCCGGGAACAGCGGCAACGACGGGACAGCTGGTGCCCCACTCCGGGCTGCTTGCCGGGCGTCGGCACCCTTCGGTGCTGGGAGATGGGCGGCGACGACAAGGCATAGCGGTTCCCCGGCCCTGCTTGTCGGCCGCCGGGCTTCTCGCGGTCCGGGGACAGCGGCGACGACGGCACGGCCGGTGCCCCGCTCACGCCTGCTGGCCGGGCGCCGGGTCGCCGGGGTGTCAGGGGAAGGGCGGCGACGAGGAGGCGGGGCGGTTCCCCGGCGCCGGCGGTCGGCTGCCGGGTGGCCCGCCGCCTTGGCCTTGGAAGGGCCCCTCGCTGTTCGCGTTCCGGGCATACCGGGCGCGTGAGGCGGTGTTTGGGCATCGAGAGTGGTGATATCGCCACGCAATGTGCAATCGGGTGGCGACATCACCGCTCTCGATGGAGAACGGGACCTCCCGGGGCGGTCTCCGGCGGATCGGGCCCGCCGGGCGTCCCGTTCGTCCGGATCGCACGGGGGTGCGGGCCTCGCGCGCGCCCGGAGCGCCGCCCGGGACCGGGCGGGTGTACGGCGGCGGCCAGACCAGAACCGGATTCGGTGCCCGACGCTCCTTCTATCGGCACCCCGGCCCCGTTTGCGGCGCCCCCGGTCACTCGGGGTAGCCGGAGGCGGGTCGGCGGCGGCGCGAGACCCGGGGCAGGCGGGCGCCCCGCCCCTGCCCCTCCGCCCGCCCCCTCTCGACAGGCGGACAATTAGGGGCATTGCGGGCACCGTGGAACCGAATCCCGTTCTGGTCTGGCCGGGATCGCGCCCGGGAGCCGCCGTGGGGCGTCGATCGGCGCGCTTCCACCCTCCCCGAACTGTGACGGCGCGTATTCGCCCAGGTCAGAAGGGGGTACTGGTCGAAGGGGGCGCCCGGCGCGGGCCGGGCGGGGCGCCGCAGGCGCGGGTCGGCGACACCCGGCCCCACCACGCGCCCTGCCCGGACCGCGAGAGGCCCGGCGCCCGGCAAACGGGCGTGAGCGGGGTACCTGCCGTGCCGTCGTTGCCGCTGTCCCTGGACCGCGAGAGGCCGGGCGGCCGACCGGCAGCGCCGAGGAAAGAGCCCCCTTCTCGTCGCCGCCCTTCCCCTGGCACCCCGGCGGCCCGGTACCCGGCCGGGGGCCGTGAGCGGGGAAGGGCCGGTGCCCCTCCCCGCCGTCAGGTGTCACCGGGGTCCCGCGGCCGCGGCCCCAGCCGCGGTCACTCTGCGGCGCCGGCCTCGGCGTCGCGCCGGCGGGCGCGCAGCGCCCGCTCGACGGTGGCGCGGCCCTCGATCAGCAGGCGGTGCAGCGCCGGCGCCGGGGACTGCGCCTCGATGTAGGCGTCCGTCCGGCGCAGGGTCTGCTCCTCGACGAGGTGCCTCGGGTAGGCGATCTCGGCGAAGGACTGCGCGAACTCCTTGGTCCACTTCTCCCAGGCCTCGTTCAGCCGCGCGAAGTACGGCTCGACATAGGGCCGGAACAGCTCGGCCTGGGAAGGCTCGGTGAAGCCCAGCAGCGTGGCCCGGAACTCGGCGTTGGCCATGTCGCCGGAGGTGATCCGGTCCCAGGCCGCGGCCTTCGCCTCAGAGGTCGGGATCGCCGCCCGGCAGCCGGCCGCGTGCCGCTGGCCGGTGGCCGTGTTGTCGGCCGCCAGCTCCGTGGTGATCTCCTCCTCGCCGGCCTTGCCGCGCGCCACCAGGCGGCGCAGCAGCGTCCAGCGCAGGTCGGTGTCGACGGTCAGCCCCTCGACCTCCAGGGCGCCGTCCAGCAGCCCCTGGAGCAGCGACAGGTGGGCGTCGGAGATCGCGGCGTCGGCGAACCCGTGCGCGTAGACCAGCTGCAGGTCGCTGCCGGGCTCGGCGGCGGTCAGCAGGTCGCGCAGCCGGTCGGCCAGCAGCTCGAACCCGGTCGGCGCCCACTCCGGGTCGGCGTAGTTCACCAGCGCCGACACGGCCTGGCGCAGCAGCATCTGCGCCACCGACACGTCGTTCACGCCGCCGATGCCCGACTCGACCAGGCGGACGTAGTCGCGGGCGGCCATCTCCGCGTCGCGGGTCATGTCCCAGGCCGCCGAGAAGCACAGCGCGCGCGGCAGCGACCCGGTGATCTCCCCGACGCCCTCCACCACGGTGCGCAGCGACCGGTCGTCCAGGCGGACCTTGGTGAACGTCAGGTCGTCGTCGTTGATGAGCACCAGGTCCGGGCGCTTCTCGCCGACCAGGCCGGGCACCTCGGTGCGGGCCCCGCTCACGTCCAGCTCCACCCGGCGGCGGCGGACGATGCCCGCGTCGGTGCGGTCGTACAGGCCGACCGCCAGGCGGTGGTCGCGCAGCGTCGGGTAGTCCTCGGCGGCCTCCTGGAGCACCGCGAAGGAGGTGAAGCGGTCCTCGTCGTCGGTGGCGAACTCCGGGCGCATGGTGTTGACCCCGGCGGTCTCCAGCCACTGCCGGGACCAGTCCGACAGGTCGCGGCCCGACGCGCGCTCCAGCTGCCGCAGCAGGTCCGAGAGCTCGGTGTTGCCGTAGGCGTGCTCCTTGAAGTACTCCCGCACCCCGGCGAAGAACGCGTCCACGCCCACGTAGGCCACCAGCTGCTTGAGCACCGAGGCGCCCTTGGCGTAGGTGATGCCGTCGAAGTTGACCTCCACCGCCTGCATGTCGGGGATGTCGGCGGCGATGGGGTGGGTGGAGGGCAGCTGGTCCTGGCGCAGCGCCCAGGCCTTCTCCACGTTGGCGAAGGTGGTCCAGGCATCGGTCCACTTGGTGGCCTCGGCCTGGCAGTGCACGCTGGAGTAGGTGGCGAAGGACTCGTTCAGCCACAGGTCGTCCCACCAGCGCATGGTGACCAGGTCGCCGAACCACATGTGCGCCATCTCGTGCAGGATCGTCTCGGCGCGCCGCTCGTAGCGGGCGTCGGTGACCCGGGAGCGGAAGACGTAGTCCTCCAGGAAGGTGACGGCGCCGGCGTTCTCCATCGCCCCGGCGTTGAACTCGGGCACGAACAGCTGGTCGTACTTGCCGAAGGGGTACCGCATCCCGAAGACGCGGTGGTAGAAGTCGAAGCCCTGCTTGGTGACCTCGAAGATGGCGTCGGCGTCCAGGTGCTCGGCCAGCGAGGCGCGGCAGAAGACGCCCAGCGGGATGCCGTCGTGGGAGTCGCGTTCCACGTGGTACGGCCCGGCGATGAGCGCGGTGATGTAGGTGGAGATCGGTTCGGTGGCCGGGAAGTGCCAGCGCACCGCGTCATCGCGTCCCTCGACCGGCGCGCGCTCGGTGTCCGGCGCGCTGTTGGAGACCACCTCGAAGTCCGCGGGAGCGGTCACCGAGAGCGTGAACCGGGCCTTCAGGTCCGGCTGGTCGAAGCAGGTGTACATCCGGTGCGCGTCGGAGGTCTCGAACTGGGTGTACAGGTAGACCTTGCCGTCGACCGGGTCGACGAACCGGTGCAGGCCCTCGCCGGTGCGCATGTAGGCCGCCTGGGCGACCACCTTCAGCTCGTTCTGCGCCTCCAGGCCCTCCAGGGCGATGCGCCCGCCGTCGAAGACGCGGGCGGGGTCCAGGGAGCGTCCGTTGAGCTCCACCGACTCCACCTCGGGCGCCACCAGGTCCACGAACGTGGACGCCCCGGGCTCGCTGCAGTCGAAGCGGATCGCCGTGGTGGACGTGAACGTCGCGTCACCGGTGGTCAGGTCGAGCTCGACGTCGTAGGAGGCGACGTCGAGGAGCCTTGCGCGCTCGCGTGCCTCGTCGCGTGTCAGATTGCCCGCCACGTACCGCTCCCTTCCCGGCCGCCGGCATCGCCGGCCGGACTCGACAAACGGCCCCCGGAGCGCGGTGCGCCTCCGGCGGCCCACGTGATTCGGTTTCCGCCGTTGATCCTGCCACTTCCCGGCCGCGTATGCGGAACCGGAATGCCGCGCGCGGTGGCGGGGTTGTGGTGCACGGGCGGCCCTGGGCCGCCCGAGCGACCCCCGCAGCGACGACGACCCTGAGACGAGGGCGAAGCGATGAGCGACACCAAGACCGTGGACTTCTGGTTCGATCCGGCGTGCCCGTGGGCCTGGCTGGCCTCGCGGTGGCTGCTGGAGGTCGAGAAGGTCCGGCCGGTCCGGGCCCGCTGGCACGTGATGAGCCTGGCGGTGCTGAACGAGGGCCGCGAGGACCTGCCCGAGCGCTACCGCGAGATGCTCACCACCGCCTGGGGGCCGGTGCGGGTCGCGACCGCGGCCGAGCAGCGCTTCGGCAACGAGGTCGTGGGCGACCTCTACACGGCGCTGGGCAACCGGTTCCATGTGCAGGGGGAGGAGCTGGGCATCGGGCCGGTGCGCGACGCCCTCAAGGAGCTCGACCTTCCGGCCGACCTGGCGGACGCCGCGGAGTCCTCCGATTACGATGAGGCCCTGCGCGCCTCCCACCAGGACGGGATCGACCGTGTCGGCCAGGAGGTCGGCACCCCGGTGATCTCCGTCGAGGGGGTGTCCTTCTTCGGCCCGGTGGTGACCCCCGCGCCCAAGGGCGAGGCGGCCGGACGGCTGTGGGACGGCGTGCTCCTGGTCGCCGGAACCGACGGCTTCTTCGAGCTGAAGCGCAGCCGCACCCGCGAGCCCGTCTTCGACTGACGACCACCCGAACCCGTACCGAGACCAGCACCGGGAGGACCGGCGATGAGCGGACCTGACGACGAGCGGCGGGTCGACCTGTCGGACTTCGACGACGGGCCACCCGTCCTTCCCGACATCACCGACGACGAGCGCGGCTCGTCGTGGGGGGAGCGGGAAGAGGACGACCTGGCGCGCCTGCTGGAGGACCGGCCTCCCCACTGGGGCTGAGCGCCCGAGCCCCGTGCCCCGGGCCGCCCGCGTTCGGGCGGCCCGGGACGTCCGTGCGGAGGGGCCGGACGGATTAACCTAACAGCGTTCTGGGAAGGTGGGCGGCATGCGATCCCTCTACATCGACGGCGCCTGGACGCCTTCCGCCTCCGACACCTCCATCGACGTCGTCAACCCGGCGACCGAGGAGGTCATCGACGCCGTGCCCGCCGGGGCCGCGGCCGACGCCGACCGCGCCGTGCGCGCGGCCCGCGCCGCCTTCCCGGCCTGGTCGGACCTGCCCGTGGCCGAGCGCCGCGCCGCCCTGGGCAAGGCCCTGGACCTGCTGCGCGGCCGGGCCGACACGATGGCGGCCACCATGGCCGCCGACGTGGGCGCGCCGCTGCGCTTCGCGGCCAAGGTGCAGATCGGCCTGCCCCTGCTGATGTTCTCCACCTTCCTGGACCTGGTCGACCAGGTGGGCGAGCGCTACTTCACCGGTGAGGAGGTGGGCAGCTCGGTGGTGGTGCGCGAGCCCTTCGGGGTGGTCGGCGCCATCACGCCGTGGAACTACCCCCTGCACCAGGTGGTGCTCAAGGTGGTCCCGGCGATGCTCGCCGGCAACACCGTGGTGCTCAAGCCCAGCGAGGTCGCCCCGCTCAGCGCCTACGACCTCGCCGAGGCGCTGCACGAGGCGGGCCTGCCGGCCGGCGTGTTCAACCTGGTCACCGGCACCGGCCCGGAGGTCGGGGAGGCCATCGCCGCGCACCCTGAGGTGGACATGGTCTCCTTCACCGGCTCCGGCCGCGCCGGCAAGCGGGTGAGCGAGGTCGCCGCCGCGACCGTGAAGAAGGTCGCCCTGGAGCTGGGCGGCAAGTCGCCCAACGTGCTCCTCGACGACGCCGACCTGCCCGCCGCCGTCAAGGCCGGCGTGGCCGACGTGATGCGCAACACCGGGCAGAGCTGCAACGCCCTGACCCGGATGCTCGTGCCCCGCGCCCGCTACGACGAGGCGGTCGCCCTGGCCGCCGAGGCCGCCGCCAAGTACGCCCCGGGCGACCCCGCCGACGCGGGGACCCGGATGGGCCCGGTCGTCTCGGCCCAGCAGCGCGAGCGGGTGCTGGAGTACATCGAGACGGGCTCGGCCGAGGGTGCGCGGCTGGTCGCCGGGGGCGCCGGGGCCCCCGAGGGCCTGGAGCGCGGCTACTACGTGCGCCCCACCGTCTTCGCCGACGTCACCAACGACATGCGCATCGCCCGGGAGGAGATCTTCGGCCCCGTCCTGGTCGTCATCGGCTACGACGACGAGGAGGAGGCCGTGCGCATCGCCAACGACACCGAGTACGGGCTGGCGGCCGGGGTGTGGTCCGGCGACGCCGACCGCGCCATGCGGGTGGCCCGCCGGCTGCGCGCCGGGCAGGTCCAGGTCAACGGCGGCGGGGTGAACCCGCTCGCCCCGTTCGGCGGCTACAAGCAGTCCGGTGTGGGCCGGGAGTGGGGCCTGCACGGCCTGGACGAGTTCTGCGAGGTCAAGGCCATCCAGCGGTGACGGGTGGGGCCGGACGGGGCACCTGGGGCGGCCGCATAGGATGATCGGTGGCGTTTTGTCCCGGTTCCCCAGTCGAGGTGTGACGTGAGCAGCAAGCCCGAAGTGTCCAAGGCCGGTCCGCTGAGCAAGGACGTCAAGGCCATGGTCGTCACGAACGTGGTGGCGATCCTGTCCATGGCCCTGTTCGCGGCCCTGGGCCTGGGCGTCGCCTACGCCGCCAACGGCACCCTGGTGTTCTGAGGCGGGCCGACGCGGCCTGCAGCGGCCCGCTCCGCCCCGGTGCGTCCGGGGAGGGGCGGGCCGCGGCGTTCCTGCGCCGCTGACCTGCCACACTAGGGGCGTGCGAGTTTATCTTGGTTCCGATCACGCGGGTTACGAGCTGAAAGAGCACCTGGTCGCCTGGCTCAAGGAGCACGGCCACGAGGTCGCCGACGCCGGTCCCGCCGTCTACGACGCCGTCGACGACTACCCGCCCTTCGTGCTGCGCGCCGCCGAGGGCGTGGCCTCCGACCCGGGCTCCCTGGGGATCGTCATCGGCGGCTCCGGCAACGGCGAGCAGATCGCCGCGAACAAGGTGAAGGGCGTGCGCGCGGCGCTGGCCTGGAGCGAGGAGACGGCGGTGCTGGGGCGCGAGCACAACGACGCCAACGTGGTCGCGATCGGTGCGCGCATGCACAGCCTGGAGGAGGCCACCCGCCTGGTGGAGCGCTTCCTGGAGACGCCCTACAGCGGGCAGGAGCGGCACACCCGCCGCATCGACATGCTAAGCCGCTACGAGGAGACCGGCGAGCTGCCGCCGCTTCCGTAGCGTCCCCGTAGCGCCGCCGCGGCGCCCCTTCAGGGGGGCGCCCCTTCACGGGGCCTCATCACGGCACCGGGGCCGGCCTCCGTCGGCGATCGGCGGGCCCGCTGCGCTGCCGGGGAGCGGACCCGCCGGGCGGGACGTCCCCGGAAATCGGCCGGGGCGACGTCCTGCAGCGACGGTAATACGGTTGGCGGCCGCTGAAAAGCGCCGAGAGCGTCACACCTTTCGGAACGCCGCCCCGTTCGGCCGGACGGCGGTGGCCGGTCCGCAGGCGGAACCGGCCACCGTGCTCGGGGTGAGGCCCTCGGCCCGCGCGGTTCCGGGCGCGGCCTAGAAGATCACCGAGCAGAACGGCTCGTGGTCGATCGTCAGGGCCACGTCCAGCCTCGCGGCCGCCCCAGGGGTCCGCTCCTCGGCCATGCCGGCCGCGACGTAGGAGGCGAGCCTGGTCGAGCCGAGGTAGGCCGCTCCCAGCGGGGCCACGTCCACCACCAGGTCCGGCTCGGTCCCCGCATCCCCCTGCACACGGGTGAACGACGCCGTCCCCGCGCCGTCGGCGTGCAGGCGCCACCGGCCCGCGTTCCAGGGGCAGTCGCGGTCGGCCACCTCCAGCACCGTGTCCACGGCCGCCGCATAGGAGCGCTCCTCCATCGCCCGCGGCAGGTCGACCAGGCGGATCCACAGCGGCTCGCCGACCGTCGCGCGCATGTGGTTCCGGTCGGTGAGCAGGTGGAACAGCGGCGTGTCCTCGGGGAGCATGGGAACTTCGAGGTCCCGGATCAGGTCCCGCCCGAGCAGGTGCTCCCACAGCAGCGCCTCGGCGGCCGGGGTCACGGCGAAGAACTGCGTGACCTGCATGCGCCCGGTGGGCATCTCGAAGTCGTCCCAGCCCGGCCGGGCGCGGTGCACCGCGTACCCCAGCGGCCCGGAGGGGCCCTCGGCCACCACGCACATCTTGGCGCCGTACCCCTCGCGCCCGCCCGGCTCGTCCCGCAGCAGCAGGTCCCACCAGGCCCCGCTGCGCTGGAACTCCCCGACGCGCCGCGCGGCCGCCCGGCCGTGCACGCGCTCCATCTCCTTGCGCATCTCGGGCAGCGTCCCCAGGCGCAGCGACAGCGCCGGGTCGCGCGGCACGTCCGGGCGCAGCGCCGCCTCCCGCGCCGGCGGGGTCGCACTGATCGCCCGGCTGGCCGGGCCGTACCCGAAGCGGCCGTAGATCGCGCCCTCGGAGGCGAACAGCGCGGCCACGCTCTCACCGGCCGCGTGGACGTCGGCCAGCTGGCGGCGCATCAGCGCGGTCAGCACGCCCCTGCGCCGGTGGGTGGGCCACACGCCCACGGCCGAGACCCCGGCGACGGGGCGCGGGCCGCCCGGCAGCGTCATGGTGAAGGGGTGCACCACGGTGGTGCCCACCATGAGGTCCCCGTCGAAGGCCGCCAGCGTGCGCCCCAGCTCGGTGACCGGGCGGCGGAACCCCTCGTCGGCGGGGTCGCGGGTGGCGAGCAGCGCCGTCCCGCACACGCGGGCGAAGTCGGTGAACTCGTCGGACTCGATGGGCCGGACCGACCAGTGCGGGCGGCCGGGATCTGCATACTCTGCCATGACCGGTTCCTACCGCCCGCGCCCCGCCGGAGGCGAATGTTTTTCCGTCGAATCGGGTGTGAGATCGCCGGATGCCTGACGCGCGCCCGCTCGTCCGGCCATACTTGACCATGAGGAGTTCTGCGCGATTTCCGGGCCGCACGCAGGCGCGATATCGGATGGTCCCTTTTGGGGACCGCTGCCGGATTTGCCGACGGGGCGGCGTGCTCGACCGGTTTTCCCGCGCTAAGGTGCGGGAACGATGAACTCCACGCCTGCCGCGAAGATCAGCCGCCGCCTCCGCTCCCTCTGGCAGCGCGCGGCCGCCTTTCTCCGGCGCAAAGTGCTCTTCCGCTACCGGCTGGTGCTCATCACCCTGGTCCTGCTCGCGGTGGGGATCTGCGCCGGGGCCGTATGGGGCCCACCCGGCTGGTTCCCGCCCAGCGCCGTCATCCTCACCGTGCTCGCCGGCGGACTCCTGCTCAAGCGCAAGAGCCTGGCATTCCTGCTCGGGGTGGTGGCCGCCGCGCTGCTGGCGACCGCCCTGGCCCTGGACTTCGGCCAGGTCGGCCCCGGCCTGGCCGTCACCATCGGTGTCGCCGGGGTGCTGGCCTACCTGCTGTCGGGGGTGCGCGAGCGGCTGGGCGTGCAGGGCTTCGGCGGCGAGAAGATGCTGCTGGAGCTGCGCGACCGGCTGCGCGCCCAGGGCCGCCTGCCCGACCTGCCCTCGGGCTGGGGCGCCGGCGCGGTGCTGCGCCAGGCCGGGGGGTCCTCCTTCGGCGGCGACTTCCTCCTCTCCCGGCAGCAGGACCGGCGCCTGGACCTGGCCCTGGTGGACGTCTCGGGCAAGGGCGTGGACGCCGGGACCCGGGCCCTGCTGCTCTCCGGCGCCTTCAGCGGCATGCTCAGCGCCGTGCCCACCGAGGAGTTCCTCGCCTACTGCAACGACCACCTGGTCCGCACGGCCGAGGGTGAGGGATTCGTCACGGCGGTGCACCTGAGCATCGACCTGGAAACCGGCGACTACCTCATCACTTCGGCCGGACACCCCCCGGCGGTCCAGTTCGACAACGGCGCCGGACAGTGGTCGACTACCGATGCCAAGGGCGTCGTGCTCGGGGTCATCCCCGAGA
The DNA here is from genome assembly GCF_000341205.1 of Nocardiopsis baichengensis YIM 90130. NCBI lineage: Bacteria > Bacillati > Actinomycetota > Actinomycetes > Streptosporangiales > Nocardiopsidaceae > Nocardiopsis > Nocardiopsis halophila. The sequence continues at coordinate 84,316 of NZ_ANAS01000039.1, forward strand.
TGACCTACACGCCGGCGGAGGGCCGCCTGCGCCCCGGCGACGCGATCATGCTCTACACCGACGGGCTGATCGAGACCCCCGGCGAGGACCTCGACGCGGGCGTCGACCGGCTTCTCGGCGCGGCCGACCAGATGGTGGCCCAAGGGTCCCGGCAGGGCTTCCGCAAGGGCATCGAGCGCATCGTGGACACCCTCGGCAAGGGCGGCAACGACGACACGGCGCTCGTGGTCATCTGGCGTTCCTGATGCCTTCCCCGAGTGGGCCCCCGGGCGGGGGTACCGTCGCACGGTGCCCGCCGCGGGCCCGCGCGCGCCCGGGGCACGCGCGCCGCAACGGACGAGGGAGCAAGGGGGGTGCTCGGGATGTCCGAAGAGGACAACGGCGAAGAGCTCATCCGGTTGATCGAGGAGAACGACCTCACCGGGATCCGCCTATGGCTGGCCGGCCACGCCCCCTATGAGATCGCCGACGAGCTGGAACGCATGGACAGCCACCGTGCGATCGTGCCCTTCCGGCTCCTGGACAAGGACCGCGAGCTGGAGGTCTTCGAGGAGCTCGACCCCGTCCACCAGCAGGAGATCCTGGTCGGCCTGCGCGATGCGGCCTTCCACGACCTGCTGGAGGAGATGGACCCCGACGACCGCGCACGGCTGATCGGGGAGGCCCCCGCCAAGATCGCCACCCGGGCCCTGGCCGGGCTCAGCCCCGCCGAGCGCAAGATGACCGCCGCGCTGCTCGGCTACCCCGAGGGCTCGGTCGGCCGGTACATGACCCCGGAGACGGTGATCCTGCACCGCGACCTGACGGTGGGGCGCGCCCTGGAGGTCGTGCGGGCCAAGAGCGCCGACGCCGAGACGGTCTACACCCTGCCGGTGGTCGCCGACGGCCGCCGGTTCGACGGCACCGTGCAGCTGGCCGACCTGGTGCGCGCCGACGACGAGGCCGAGCTCAAGGACGTGGTGGACGTCCTGGTGCCGCGGGTGCGCGCCGCCGAGCCGGCCGAGGACGCCGCCCGCCTGATGCAGGAGGCCAACCTGGTCGCCCTGCCGGTGGTCGACTCCGAGGACCGCTTCGTCGGGCTGCTCACCTTCGACGACGCCCTGGAGCTGATCGAGGCCGCCGACTCCGAGGACATCGCCCGCCAGTCCGGCGCCAGCCCGGTGGCCGGGCACTACGTGGCCGCCGGCGTGGTGCGCCTGGCCCGCGCCCGGGCCACCTGGCTGCTGCTCCTCATCGTCGCCGCCACCCTGACCGTCAACGTCATGCAGGCCTACGAGGCGACGCTGGAGGAGGTCACCGCGCTGGCCCTGTTCGTGCCGATGCTCACCGGCACCGGCGGGAACGTGGGCTCGCAGTCGGCCACCGCCATCGTGCGCGCCCTGGCCGTGGGCGAGGTGCGGGTGCGCGACCTGCCCCGGGTGGCCTGGAAGGAGGCCCGGGTCGGCCTGCTGCTGGGGCTGATGCTGGCCTGCGTCGCGCTGGTGATCGGCTCGGCCCTGGTGGGACCGCTGGTCGCCGGGGTGGTGGGGCTGTCGGTGATCTCCATCTGCGTCTGGGCCGCGGCGATCGGCAGCTGCATGCCGCTGCTGGCCCGCCGCGTCGGGGTGGACCCGGCGGTGGTCTCCGCGCCGCTGGTGGCCACCCTGGTCGACGCCACCGGCCTGCTCATCTACTTCAACATCGCCCGGCTGGTGCTGCACATCTGACCCGGCCCCCGGGGCGCGCCCGTCGGCCCCGCTGTGCGCCCGTCCGGTGGCCGTGCCGTACCCGGTCCCCGCTCCGAGCGGGCATGATCGGTCGCGGCCGTGGGTATCGCCTACGGAGAGAGATTGGCCGGACGCGCCGAAGGGGGACGGAATGTCCGGAATCGGGGACGCTTTCGACAAGGCCAAGAGGGCCGCCGCGGACCACGGCGAGAAGCTCGCCGACGGGGTGGACAAGGCGGTCGGATTCGCCAAGGAGAAGACCGGCGGCGCGCACGACGACACGATCGACAAGGCCGGCGGTGCGGCGACCGAGTACCTCCGCAAGCAGGCGGCCAAGGAGCGCGGCGAGGACGGCGGCGCAGACGGGAAGGGATAGCCGCCCGCGCCGGCGCGCGCAGACGTGAGGAGGTGCGGCGCCCGGGGAAGGCCCCGGGCGTCGCACCGCGCTCATGGGCGGGCCCGGGCGCTCCAGCGGCCGCCGCGCCGCTCGATCCCGATCGGGTGGTCGAAGCACTCCGAGACGTGCTTCGAGGTCAGCACGGAGTCCGCGGGTCCGTGGGCCACCGCCCGCCCGGCCCGCAGCAGCAGCGCGTGGGTGGTGGTCGCCGGCAGCTCCTCCAGGTGGTGGGTGACCATCACCGTGGCCATGTGCGGGCGCGCGGCGCGCAGCCGGTCCACCGCCGCCAGCAGCCCCTCGCGCGCGGCCACGTCCAGCCCGGTGGCCGGCTCGTCCATGAGCAGCAGGTCGGGCTCGGCCATCAGCGCGCGGGCGATCAGCACCCGGCCGCGCTCGCCCTGGGACAGCGTGGTCCACGGGTCGTCCGCCCGGGCCGCGGCGCCGAGCAGGTCCAGAAGCTCTTCGGCGCGCGCCCGCTGTGCGGGGGAGGGCTCCCAGCGGGGCGGGACCTCGATGCTCCCGGTCGCCCCGGTGAGCACCACCCGGCGGGCCGGCAGTGCCGACCGCAGGTCGTGGCGGGGGTCGACGTGGCCGATCCGGGCCCGCAGCGCGCGCACGTCCACCCGCCCCAGCAGGTGGCCGAGCACGCGCACCGTGCCGCGGGTGGGGTGGGCGCGGGCCCCGAGCAGGTGGAGCAGGGTGGTCTTGCCCGCGCCGTTGGGGCCCAGCAGCGCCCAGTGCTCGCCGGGGCGCACCACCAGGTCCACCTGGTCGAGCAGGGGCTTGCCGGAGCGGACCAGGTCCACCCGGTCGGCCTCGATCACGTTCGGGGCGCGGTCGTCGGCGGCCACGCGCTCACCGCCCTCCGTCGGTACGGGTCGGTTCCTCCTCGGCGCCGGGCCCGGCGCCGGATCACCCTACCGCCGGGGGCGCCCCGGGCCTGCGGTCGCGGGGCCGGGGCGGCGCTTCCCCGGCCGACGGGGCCGCGGGGCCGCGTTCTTCGCGGTCGGCCCGCACGTCTACCGTGGTAAGCGGCAATGGGCACATCGCGCCGCACAGGGCGCGGAAGGGGCGCGAGAAGGTGGGAGCGGATCCAGCGGACCAGCCGTGCAAGCTCGTCGTCTGCCGGGGGTGCTGCTGCGGGACCAAGAAGAAGGTCCCCGGAGTGGACCACAAGGGGCAGCTGAAGCGGCTCGGCGGGATCGAGGACCATGAAGGGCGGTCCGTGCCCGTCCGCGTGAGCAAGTGCCTCGGCATCTGCTTCAAGGCCAACGTGGTGGTGGTCCAGCCCTCCTCCAAGGGGCGTGCGTCCGGCGGGCGGCCGGTGTGGCTGGGCGACTTCACCGAGGACGGGCTGCTGGACGAGCTCGACGACTGGATCTTCGAGGGCGGCCCCGGGGTGGTGCCGGTGCCCGACCCCCTCCGCCCCCACCTCACGTCCAAGGACGCGAAGAAGCCCAAGAAGAAGGACCTCAAGAAGCGGCGCAAGAAGGAGCGCAAGCGGGCCGAGAAGGAGAAGGCGTCCGCGGCTCCGGAAGGCGCCGGGGACGGGGCCCCCGAGCGCGGCTCCGGCAAGGGCGAGAAGAAAAAGAAGAAGAAAAAGAAGAAGTGAGGTGGGCCCCCGCGCCACCCCACTCCTGCTCCTGTCCGCCCTCCGCCGTTCCGGGCGCCCGCCCCGACAGCGGGGGCGGGCGCCCGGCCGCAGGTCGGCCGGGGGTCAGGCGGAGGCGCCGGCCTTCTCCGGCTCCCCGGGGTCGCCGGGCCGCTCCGCGGGGCCCTCTCCGCCGGGACCGCCGCCGTCTCCGGGCTCCTCGGCGGCGCCCACGGTGGTCGCCAGCGGGCGCTCCTTGATGAAGAGCGAGAGCACGAACCCGACCAGCACGATCGGCACCCCGTACAGGAACACGGGCGGAAGCGCGCCGGCGAAGGCGTGCACCACGACCTCGCGCACCTCGGGCGGCAGGGCCTGCAGCATGTCCGGGGTCAGTGAGCTGATCCCGGCCTCGCCGCCCTCCACCTGCAGCCCGCCGCCGGGCAGGTCGGCCACCCGCTCGTTGAGCCGTCCGACGAAGATCGACCCGAACACCGCGATGCCGAACGACGCCCCGATCTGCCGGAAGTAGTTGTTCGCCGAGGTGGCCGTGCCCAGGTGCCGTGCCGGGGCCGAGTTCTGCACGATCAGCACCAGGTTCTGCATCACCGTGCCCACGCCCAGGCCCAGCACCAGCATCCCGGTGGCGTTGTACAGGTAGCTCGTGCCGGCGTCCATCCGGGACAGCAGCACCAGACCGGCCATGATCACCAGGGTGCCCAGGATCGGGAAGACCTTGTAGCGCCCGGTGGAGGAGATCAGCCGCCCGGTGGTGATGGTCGCGGTCAGCATGCCCGCCACCATGGGGACCATCCGCAGCCCGGACTCGGTGGCCGAGGCGCCGTTGACCATCTGCAGGAACGTCGGCAGGTAGGAGACCGTGGAGAACATCGCGATGCCGACGGTGACGCCGATGAGCGCGGTGAGCACGAAGTCGCGGTTGCGGAACAGCGAGAGCGGGATGATCGGCTCGCTCGCCCGGTGCTCGGCCAGCACGAACAGCGCCGCGCTGACCACCGCGCCGGCGCCCAGGCCGATGATCACCGGGCTGTTCCAGTCGTACTCGCCCCTGCCCCAGCTGGTGAACAGCACCACGCACACGCTGGCCGCCGCAAGCAGCAGCGTGCCCAGGTAGTCCAGGCGCGGCCGCGGGCCGGTCGGCGTGGGCAGGTGCAGCACGGCGGCGGCGACCGCCAGCGCCGCGGCGCCCAGCGGCAGGTTGATGTAGAAGATCCAGCGCCAGTCGAGGTGGTCGGTGAAGAACCCGCCCAGCAGCGGGCCGGCCACCGAGGCCAGCCCGAACACGCCGCCCATCAGGCCCATGTAGCGGCCGCGCTCGCGGGCGGGCACCACGTCGGCGATGATCGCCTGGGCGGTGATCATCAGACCGCCGCCGCCGATGCCCTGTAGCGCGCGGAAGGCGATGAGCTGCGGCATGTTCTGGGCGATGCCGCACAGCACCGAGCCGACCAGGAACATGCCGATGGCGAAGATGAAGACGTTCTTGCGCCCGAACAGGTCGCCGGCCTTGCCGTAGATCGGCATGCCCACCGTGGCGGCGAGCATGTAGGCGGTGACCACCCAGGACAGGTGCTTAAGGCCGTTGAGCTCGCCGACGATGGTCGGCAGGGCCGTGGAGACGATGGTCTGGTCGAGCGCGCCGAGCAGCATCGTCAGCATGACGCTGAAGAAGATCCAGCCGATGTGCGGCCTCTTCTTCTCCTTTGCGCCGCTGCCGCCGCTCGGCGGAGCCGAGGGGTCCTCGGTGCCGGTGGTCGTCATGGGATGGGTCTCGCTTCCCCGTGGGATGGGTGGGCGCCCGCGCGGGGCGGGCGCCGCGTCGATTCGATGGGGCGGGGGGTGTGGGGCCGGGGCCCGGGGCGGGGCCGCCGGGAGGACGGGAGGCGGGTGCGGTCCGGGCTCAGGGGCCCTGGCCCGGGAGCAGGAAGAACCCCCGCAGGGCCTGGAAGGTCTCGTCCATGACCCGCTCCAGGTCCTTCAGGTAGGCCTCGGCGGTCCGGGCGTCCTGGCAGGGGCCGTGCCCGGACTCCTTGAAGCGGTGCAGGGTGAACCGCATCAGGGTGGAGGCCAGGTGCGCACCGAGCTGGGGGCGGATCGCGTCGTCCTCCTCGCCCAGTCGCGCCGCGATGTCGGCGGCGATCTGCTGCTCGGTCTCGGCGAACCGCGCCATGGCGCGCGGCATCAGCGACGGCTCCTTCTGCACGAGCCGCTTGCGCAGGAGCATGTCCTCGAACGCCGAACGGTGCTCCTCCGGGTCGTCGCGGACGAAGGTGAGCAGGTAGGCCTTCAGGTCCTCGACGGGGTCCCCCGTAGGGCCGCCGGCGATGAACTCGGCGCGGCCCTCGTCGGTGGCGGCCAGTGGGCCCTCGCCCACCAGGGCGTCGTCCTTGGAGGCGTAGTAGTTGAAGAAGGTCCGGGAGGACACGTCCGCGGCGGCGGCGATGTCGTCGACGGTGACCGCGTCCAGGCCGTTCTCCAGCACCAGCCGGACCGCCTCGCGGTGCAGGCGGCGGTGGGTCTCGCGCTTCTTGCGCTCGCGCAGTCCCATGGCGCCCCCTCGGTGTCGGTCCGTCCTCGCCACTCTCTATATTGCAGTCTCTGCAAAAATGCGGCAACTGAATTTCTGCGTGATCTGAATCTCGGGTAGGGGGCGGAATACGGAACCGCCCTACCGCCCCGTCCGGGGCGGTAGGGCGGTCAGGGCCACCAGGGGTCAGGCCCGGGACTTCTCCTGGGAGGCGAACTGGGTCCGGTAGAGCGCCGTGTAGAGCCCGCCCTGGTCCAGCAGCTCGTCGTGGGTGCCGCGCTCCAGGATCCGCCCGTCCTCCATGACGAGGATCAGGTCGGCCTCGCGCACCGTGGCCAGCCGGTGGGCGATCACCAGCGAGGTGCGCCCCTCCAGGGCCGTGGCCAGCGCCCGCTGCACGGCCGCCTCGGACTCGGAGTCCAGGTGCGCCGTCGCCTCGTCCAGCACCACCACCGAGGGGCGCTTGAGCAGCAGCCGCGCGATCGCCAGCCGCTGCTTCTCACCGCCGGAGAGCCGGTAGCCCCGGTCGCCCACCATGGTGTCCAGGCCGTCGGGGAGCGCCTCCAGCAGGTGGCCCAACTGCGCCGCCCGCATCGCCTCCTCCAGTTCGGCGTCGGTGGCGTCGGGCCGGGCGTAGCGCAGGTTGGCCCCGACGGTGTCGTGGAAGAGCTGGGCGTCCTGGGTGACCACGCCCACCGCATCGCGCACCGAGTCGAACGTCGCCTCCCGCAGGTCGGTCCCGCCCAGGCGCACCGCACCGTCGGTCGGGTCGTAGAGCCGCGTCACCAGGTGGGTCAGGGTGGTCTTCCCGGCCCCGGAGGGGCCCACCAGCGCCACCAGCGCCCCGGCCGGGGCGGTGAAGGACACCCCGCTGAGCACCTGGGTGTCGTCGCCCGACTCGGCGGCGGGGGTCAGCTCCAGGGAGGTCAGCGAGGACTCGGCGGCGGTGGGGTAGCGGAAGGAGACCCCGTCGAACTCCACGTCCAGCGGGCCCGCGGGCAGCGGCCGGGCGTCGGGGGCCTCGTCGATCATCGGCTTCAGGTCCAGCACCTCGAACACCCGGTCGAAGCTGACCAGGGCCGTCATCACCTCGACGTGGACGTTGGACAGCGCGGTGATGGGCGCGTACAGCCGGGTGAGCAGGGTGGCGAGCGCCACCAGCGTGCCCAGCTCGAAGGCGCCGCCGATGACCAGCGCGCCGCCGACGCCGTAGACGACCGCGGTGGCCAGCGCGGTGATCAGCCCGATCATGGTGAACAGCAGGCCGCCCACCACGGACTGGGTGATGCCGATGTCGCGCACCCGGCCGGCCTGGTCGGCGAAGGCGGCCGCCTCCTCCTTCGGGCGGCCGTACAGCTTGACCAGCATCGCCCCGCCGACATTGAACCGCTCGGTCATCAGCGAGCTCATCTCGGCGTTGAGGTTCATCCCCTCGCGGGAGATGCCGGCGAGCCGGCGGCCGATCAGCTTTGCGGGGACCAGGAACAGCGGCACCATCACCAGCGCGGCCAGGGTGATCTGCCAGGAGAGCACGAACATGGTGGCCAGCACGGCGACCGTGCTGATGAGGTTGGACACCACCGACTGCAGGACCGAGGTGATGGCCCGCTGGGCGCCCACCACGTCGGTGTTGAGCCGGCTGATCAGCGACCCGGTCTGGGTGCGGGTGAAGAACGCCAGCGGCATCCGCTGGACGTGCGTGAACACCTGGGTGCGCAGCAGGTAGATGACGCCCTCGCCGATGCGCGCGGACAGCCACCGGTTGGCCAGGTTGAGCACGGCCTCCAGGAACGCCAGCCCGGCCACGGCCAGGGCCAGCGAGGCCACCAGGCCGGTGTCGCGGCCGCCGACGCCCTGGTCGATGATCTGCTTGAGCAGCAGCGGGTTGGCCACCACGATCGCCGAGGCCAGTGAGGTACCGGTCACGAAGAGCACGATGGAGCGCCAGTGCGGCCGGGCATAGCCCACGATGCGCCGGGCGAGGCCCTTGGGCAGCGTCGTCTTGGCGGCGCTGCCGTCGTTGACCAGGGAACGGTAGATCGGGGGCCCGCCCCCGCCCATCATCGCCATCTCGACCTCATTCCCCCTCGGGCTCGTTCCCCATCGGGACATCGCGCGGAAGCACGGCGGCGCGCGCCGGATCGGGCGCCGCCCTGCAGCGTCGTCAACAGCCCCGCCGTGCGGGCTGTTCCCGGGCGTTCCGTTCGAGCCGGGCGGCCGGAAGCGGCCGTCACCGGAGCCGGCCCCCGTGCCGCGGAACCGCCGTCCGCTCACACCGGGAGCCACCGGAGCCTCGGCCCCGCCCGGCCCGCCTGGCGGACGTGCGGCCCGCCGGCGGAGGCCTGACCCGGCCCGGAAGGGCATGGCCCGCCTGGAGGAAGGGGCGCCCCACCCCCTGAACCCGGGGCTGCGGGCTCCTGCTCTACAGGCTGGGGGAGAGGCGGTTCAAGGTGGCACTGGTGGAGCGGCCGCGGGTCAGCGGCAGCTCCCAGAACTCGGCGCCCAGCGCCTCGGCACCGCGCCGCTTGGCCTCGGTGTGCGGGTCCCCGGCGGTGATGGCCAGCGCTGCGGGCGCCATCGGGCGCAGCAGGCCGGCGTAGGAGTCCCAGTCGTTGACCTCGGGCGGTCCGGAGACGATGAACACACCGTCCACACAGCGCAGCGCGGCCAGCAGCTCGGCCCGCTCGTCGTCGGGGTTGACCGGCCGGTCCGGGCCCTTCCATGCGCTCACCCGGCGGTCGTCCTCCACCCCCACGACCAAGGGCAGCCCGCGGTCGCGGATGGCGGACAGGAAGCGCAGGTGGCCCACGTGCAGCACATCGAACACCCCGGTCACCACGGCCGGGGCCGCACCGGCCGGCGGCCCGGCGATCCAGCGGGCCGTCAGCGCGGGAACCTGCATCGGCATCTGCACACCTTCACACGATCGACCGGACGCGGAGCGGCCGAGGCGAGCCCTCCCCGCCCGACCCAAGATATCCCCGCCGGGGGCCCCGGCCCCTCCCGGGGCACGCACGACCCACCACACGACAAAAAGGCCAGGCCCCGAGGCGACCCGGCCGAACGCGCAGACTTGGACCCAGGATCCCCGCCCCAGTCCGCAGCGAGCGAAGACCGCGACGATGGGGATGCCGTCCTCTCTGGTGCCATGAAGTCGAACTCTTCAAAGCCGTGACACCGGCCGAAGACGTTGATACTCCTCGAGCGCCCTCAAGTCAGCTCGAGCTGGCCTGTTCCTATAGCTGACCTTGAGCAAGTTCAGGGCGGAGGCTCCTCTCTTGCTGTAGTTTTCCAGCCGTGCCGCTTCCCACCACCTCGACGCAGCTCCGCCAGCTCGGTAAACGACTGGCCAAGGGGACGGAGATCAGTGACGCTGACTTCGACCTGCTTGCGCGGGTCTTGGCCGCTTATCAGGATGCCCTGGATCTGGCTGAGAAGCGCCTAAGGCGATTGGGCTATCCAGTGGCCACCCGTGTGAAGACCACGGGAACCCTAGTGCAGAAGCTGCGCCGCGAACCGAGTATGCCGCTGAAGTCTGTCCAAGACGTGGCTGGTGCCCGCATCGTCGTCGACGACGGGTGGCCTGGTCAGGACGCGGTCGTCGAGAGGATCGTCACAGAGTTCGCGGATGGCTCGAGGAAGCCCGCACCGAGGGACCGCAGAGCTGAGCCCAGCTGTGGTTACAGGGCAGTGCATGTGGTGGTCTACGTCGCGGACCTCCCCGTGGAAATCCAAGTTCGCACAGAGCTCCAGGACGCGTGGGCTCAGATTGTGGAGAAGCTGGGCGACCGTTGGGGGCGAGGGCTGAGGTACGGCGAGGGGCCTGAGCGCCCAGATGACCCAGTTGAAGGGGTCGATCCCCCTCTGACCAGGTCAGAACTCTTCGATAAGCTGCTTCGGATCAGTGAGCGGATCCATGAGGTTGAGGACGTTGGCGCGCAGCTCGCTGAGGTCAAGGCGAGGGCTATAGAGCTCGGGCACGAGTGCGATGGGGCTGTGCTGCGTCAGTGTGACGCTCTCTCGGAGCGCCTCCATGGCCATGAAGACCGGTTGCGGGCTACAGTGGAGGCGTTGACGGGTTGGATGACGAGCTAGGAGCGCTAATATGACCCAATTCCTTGTGGTCTTTGACCGCTCCGCGGGCGAGATCATCCACAGGGCAGAGTTCGCTGACCGGCAAGTCGCTCTGCGTGAGCGTTTCGTCGCCGAACGCAAGCATCGTCATGAGTCCGACATCGAGGTCGTCGTGCTCGGTGGTGACTCCTGGGAGGCGCTTAAGCGTACCCACGCGCGCTACTTCCAGGGCATGCGGGAGCTAGCCGACAACGCGCTGCGAATGGTCAAGCCTGCTTAGGGATCGCATCGAAGGTGCTGGTGACGTCACTAGTGGGTGATCCCGGCCAGCTCCCTGATTCCAGCTTTGGCCTAGTGGGCCTGTCCCGGTCTCCTCGCGTAGGGGCGGCTGTGTCGTCGGCGCCCTTGGTGACCGATTGAAGCTGGTCGATGCGACGATGGCCGCCTTCCCTCTTGGAACTCCCAACGGAATGAGGCTGAGAGTGGTTGGATCATCACAGAGGCGATGATCTGGGAGTTGTCCGGTGGCCAGGCCGAGGCCAGGGGAAGTCGATGACGAGCTGTGGGCCGGGGTCGAGCCGCTGCTCCCCAGAGCCGAACGGCGTTTCCGGCGTCCCGGGAGGAAGCGTCTCGATGACCGAAAGCTCCTCTAGGGCATCCTCTGTTCGTCCTGCACACCGGCATCGCCTGGGAGCACCTATCCCGGGAGCTGGGGTTCGGCTCCGGGATGACCTGCTGGCGGCGGTCGCCCAACTTGGGGTGGCACACGTCCTGCCTGCCGTTGGGTTCTGCCTTTGTGGTCGAGCGGTGGACTGCTCGGTTCGTGAGGCCGAAGGTCTCAGCGGGCACTTGGCACCGTCGGTCTCGGCAAGCAGGGCAAGTGCCTGTCGGAAACCGTGCCCACCTTCGTAGTACTGGCAGAAGGCGCGGATCGACGCCAAGCTCCCCGGTGTCCGCTTCCATGATCTTCGGCACGCGGGCAACACCTTCGCGGCCGAAGCCGGCGCCTCGCTGCGGGAGCTGATGACCAGGATGGGCCACTCCAGTACCCGCGCGGCACTCGTCTACCTCCACGCGCGCGACGAGCGCGCCCGAGAGCTGTCCGACGCGATGGGGGAGCGAGCGGAGAGGGAGCTGCGTGAGGCCTTAGGAGCTGCCGAGTCGCACACCGAAACGGGCGAACCCCAAGATCAGGAAGGTGGTCCCGGAGCGGTCGGTCCCGACGAGGAGGACGGGCCGACGGGCACGTAGCGGGCACGCGCCGGGCCGGCCCCCCTAACGGTCGAAGGGCCAGGGCACCGTACTTCCTTCGGTGCCCTGGCCCTTCGTCGTCCGAGCGGGCGACGGGAATCGAACCCGCATGACCAGCTTGGAAGGCTGGAGTTCTGCCATTGAACTACGCCCGCGTGGCTCCGGTGCGTCAGAGTTTCCTCTAGACTCGTTGAGCCGACGGGGACAAGACTACAGTCTCCGCAGCGTTGGTCGTACACCCGGAGGCACGGCCGGCGCGAGCAGTCCGGGGAGTAGCGCAGCTTGGTTAGCGCGCATGCTTTGGGAGCATGAGGCCGCGGGTTCGAATCCCGCCTCCCCGACGAGTACGTCATGGCTCGTGGTCCGGGGGCGCTGCGGCTCCCGTAGGCCCTGAGCCCCTGCTGTTCTGCCCTAGACTTGGTGTGATCAGCAGGGGGACGAACGCGAGACCGGGTGCCGGTCTCGGATCAAGGCCCCACGGCTCGGATCACTGACTGCTCGGCCGGTGCCGTCCCGGGCACCGCGGCCTTGCGTCGTGCCCTGCGTGCCGGGTCGTCCCGGAAAACAGCCGGAAATCTAGGAGTACCGCCCCGTGAAGACCGATGTCGAGGAGCTCAGCCCGACCCGGGTCAAGCTGACCATCGAGGTTCCGTTCAAGGAGCTGGACCACGCCTTCGACGAGACCTACAAGTCGCTGGCCAAGCAGGTCCGGATCAAGGGCTTCCGCCCGGGTAAGGCGCCGGCCCGGCTGATCGACCGCTACGTCGGCCGCGGAGCGGTGATCAGCGAGGCGGTCAACCACGCCGTCCCCGAGCTCTACAACGAGGCCATCCAGAAGGAGGAGGTCTTCGCGCTGGGCCAGCCCGACGTGGAGATCACCAAGCTGGAGGACAACGAGGAGCTGGCCTTCACCGCCGAGGTCGACGTCCGACCCAAGTTCGAGGTCACCGACTGGGAGGGCATCGAGGTCACGGTCGACGACGCCGAGGCCGCCGACGAGCAGGTCGAGGAGCAGCTGGGCAACCTGCGCGAGCGGTTCTCCACCCTGGTCGGCGCCGACCGTCCGGCCGCCGAGGGCGACCACGTGTCCATCGACCTCTCCGCCGCCGTCGACGGCGAGAAGCTGGAGGACGTCCAGGCCAGCGGCGTCTCCTACGAGGTCGGCACCAACACCATGCTCGAGGGCCTGGACGAGGCCCTGACGGGCATGTCCGAGGGCGACGAAGCCACCTTCTCCACCAAGCTGGTCGGTGGCGAGCACGAGGGCCAGGACGCCGATGTCACCGTCACGGTGCACAGCGTCAAGGTCAAGGAGCTCCCCGAGCTGGACGACGAGTTCGCCCAGCTGGCCAGCGAGTTCGACACCATCGAGGAGCTGCGCGCCGACGTGCGCAAGCGCCTCGGCGAGATGCGCCGCGTCCAGCAGCTCTCCCAGGCCCGCGACCGCGCCATGGAGAAGCTGGTCGACTCGGTCGACATCCCGCTGCCGGACTCGGTCGTCGACGAGGAGGTCGACCGCCGCCGCCAGAGCCTGGAGAACCAGCTCCAGCAGGGCGGGCTGACCAAGGAGTCCTACCTGGAGTCCCAGGGCCAGACCGAGGAGGAGTTCGACGAGGAGCTGAAGACCAGCGCCCGCTCCGCGGTCAAGGCCGGCTTCGTCCTCGACCAGCTCGCCGTCCAGGAGGAGCTGTCGGCCGGCCAGGAGGACCTGACCGCCTACGTCGTCGAGCAGGCGCAGCGCATGGGCGTCTCCCCGGACCAGCTGGCCCAGCACCTGGTGCAGTCCAACCAGCTGCAGATCGCCTACACCGAGGTCGTCCGCTCCAAGGCCATGGACCTGGTCCTGGAGAAGGCCAAGGTGAGCGACGAGTCCGGCAACGCCGTCGAGACCGCCCAGGGCGGCGACGAGGCCGAGGCCACGGCCGAGGCCGCCGTTGACGCCGCCGCCGAGGAGGCGGACCCGGGTGCCGATGACAAGGCCGACGAGAAGGTCGAAGAGAAGGCCGAGGACGGCAAGTCCGAGTAAGGCTTGCGCTCTGAAGCTCTGGGCCCCCGGCCGCGCCGTGCGCGGATCGGGGGCCCGTTCGCTTCGTGCGGAATGGGCGGCCTTTCCCGGTCGTGCCATGCGCTCAAAGCGAACAGGACCGCCAAGCGTGCGAGCGGGCCTGTGAAGAGCGTTAGTGTCGCAAGCGTCGCAACCGTTTCGATTTCGGAGCAGGTGACGAGAGTGCCGCCGACCCAGAATGAGTCCATGCGAGTCGATGCCCGAACGGCCGAGTCGCCTATTCCCCAGGTGTTCGAGCAGACGTCCCAGCGCCTGCTGCGTCAGCGCATCATCTTCCTCGGCCAGCAGGTCGACGACGAGATCGCCAACCGCATCGTGGGTGAGCTGCTGCTGCTGTCGGCCGAGGACCGCCAGCGGGACATCACGCTCTACATCAACTCCCCGGGCGGTTCGGTCACCGCCGGCATGGCGATCTACGACGTCATGCAGTACATCCCCAACGACGTGCGCACCGTCAGCATGGGCATGGCCGCCTCCATGGGTCAGTTCCTGCTGTGCGCCGGTGCGACCGGCAAGCGCTTCGCGCTGCCCCACGCCCGCGTGATGATGCACCAGCCGATCGGCGGGATCGGGGGCACGGCCTCCGACATCCGGATCCTCGCGGACGACCTGCTCTACGTGAAGAAGATGTTCCAGGAGCGCATCGCCTTCCACACCGGCCAGACGGTGGAGCAGATCGCGAAGGACTCCGACCGGGACCGCTGGTTCACCGCCCAGGAGGCCAAGGAGTACGGATTCATCGACGAGGTGCTCGAGGGCACCCTCGACGTCTCCGGGCAGTCCTGAGGCCGGGCTCCCGGCCGCGGCCGGGGCCGCGAACGGGCGCAGGGCCGGTTACCCCCGAAGTACGGTGCATGTGGAGGGCCAGAACATGAACGAGTACGCGCACAAGGCGTTCGGCGCAGGCGGTATGGCTCCGCCGAGCCCGCAGAACCGCTACATTCTTCCGTCGTTCGTCGAGCGCACCTCGTACGGCGTCAAGGAGATGAATCCGTACAACAAGCTCTTCGAGGAGCGGATCATCTTCGTCGGCGTGCAGATCGACGACACCTCGGCCAACGACATCATGGCGCAGCTGCTCACCCTGGAGCAGATCGACGCCGACCGCGACATCCAGATGTACATCAACTCCCCGGGCGGGTCGTTCACGTCGCTCATGGCGATCTACGACACGATGCAGTTCGTCCGCCCGGACGTGCAGACGGTGTGCATCGGCCAGGCCGCCTCGGCCGCCGCGGTGCTCCTCGCCGGCGGCAGCAAGGGCAAGCGCGGCTGCCTGCCCAACGCCCGGATCCTGATCCACCAGCCGGCCACCGACGTCACGCGCGGCCAGGCCAGCGACATCGAGATCCAGGCCAACGAGATCATGCGGATCCGCAAGCAGCTGGAGAGCACGCTCGCGCGGCACACCGACAAGACCGAGGAAGAGATCTCGCAGGACATCGAGCGGGACAAGATCCTCACCGCGGAGGAAGCCAAGGAGTACGGCATCGTCGACTTCGTGCTCCCCTACCGCAAGACCTCGCTGAAGTAGGCGGCTTCCGCGGGCCCGGCAGGGCCCGCGGGGCCCGCCCTCGGGGCACCGGCTCCACACGCCGCGGGGGAACGGATGGTGAAGCCGGTCTCCCACTTCGCTTACGCTCGTAAGGAGCGACGCACAGATCACCCCGCACGGAGTCGGCGCCGGAGGGCATATCCTGCAATAGCGGATGGCTCGCTGGGGACGCCTCGCACAGCGGACCGCGCAGCGGGCGCACGGGCGCCGTTGACGGGGCGGCCTACGTTTTAAGGAGTGGCTGGGTGGCACGCATCGGCGACGGTGGAGACCTGCTGAAGTGCTCTTTCTGCGGCAAGAGCCAGAAGCAGGTGAAGAAGCTCATTGCCGGCCCGGGTGTGTACATCTGCGACGAGTGCATCGACCTGTGCAATGAGATCATCGAGGAGGAGCTCGCCGACTCCACCGAGCTCAAGTGGGACAGCCTCCCCAAGCCGCGGGAGATCTACGAGTTCCTCGACTCCTACGTGATCGGCCAGGAACAGGCGAAGAAGGCGCTCTCCGTCGCGGTCTACAACCACTACAAGCGGGTCCAGTCCGAGGGCGACCGCCCCCGCGACGAGGACGTGGAGATCGCCAAGTCCAACATCCTGCTGCTGGGCCCCACCGGCTCGGGCAAGACGCTGCTCGCCCAGACGCTGGCCAAGATCCTCAACGTCCCCTTCGCGATCGCCGACGCCACCGCGCTCACCGAGGCCGGCTACGTCGGCGAGGACGTGGAGAACATCCTCCTCAAGCTGATCCAGGCGGCCGACTACGACGTCAAGAAGGCCGAGACCGGGATCATCTACATCGACGAGGTCGACAAGGTCGCCCGCAAGAGCGAGAACCCCTCGATCACGCGGGACGTCTCCGGCGAGGGCGTGCAGCAGGCGCTGCTCAAGATCCTGGAGGGCACCACCGCCAGCGTGCCCCCGCAGGGCGGGCGCAAGCACCCGCACCAGGAGTTCATCCAGATCGACACCACCAACGTGCTGTTCATCTGCGGCGGCGCCTTCGCCGGCCTGGACCGCATCATCGACCAGCGGGTGGGCAAGCAGGGGATGGGCTTCAACGGGGTGCTGCGCACCCCCTCCGAGCACCGGGCCGAGGACCTGTTCACCGACGCGATGCCCGAGGACCTGCTCAAGTTCGGGATGATCCCAGAGTTCGTGGGGCGCCTGCCGGTCATCACCAACGTGCACAACCTCGACCGCGAGGCGCTGGTGCAGATCCTCACCGAGCCGCGCAACGCCCTGGTCAAGCAGTACCAGCGCCTGTTCGACCTGGACAACGTGGAGCTGGAGTTCAGCGACGACGCCCTGGAGGCCATCGCCGAGCAGGCGATCATCCGCGGCACCGGCGCCCGCGGGCTGCGCGCCATCATCGAGGAGGTTCTGCTCTCGGTGATGTACGAGGTGCCCAGCCGCGAGGACGTCGGCCAGGTGATCATCACCCGAGAGGCAGTGCTGGAGCACGTCAACCCCACCATCGTCCCGCGCGTGGCACCGGGCGACGAGCCCGAGGAGAAGAGCGCCTAGGCGCCCTCCCCACGGACGCGAAAGGAGCGGCCGCCCCGTGATAGGGGCGGCCGCTCCTTTCGCGTCCGGATCCGTCCGCTCTAGAGGCTCCGAGCGTTCCGTGCGCGCCGACGGGTGCGTCCGCACCGCCCGTCACTCGTCGGCCGCGCCGACACCGCCTGCGCGGTACAGTTCCCTGTCCTGCGCAGCGGCATCCGCTTACCGCGGACCGAAGGCCGCAGAGGGGGCCGCGCGGCGGGGGAGGCCCCGGGGCTCAGCCCTCCAGGGCCTCTTCCATGCGGGCGATGTCGGCCTGCTGCTCGGCGATGACGTCGTTGGCCATCCGCAGTACGTCGGTGTCCTTGCCGTCGACCGTGACGTCCTCGGCCATTTCGATGGCGCCTTCGTGGTGCTCGGTCATCAGCTCCACGAACAGCGCGTCGAACTCGGCGCCGTCGCTGGCCTCCAGGTCGTCCAGCCGGTCCTGGGTGAGCATGCCGGGCATGTCGGTGTGGTCGATCTCGATGGGGCAGGCCTCCAGGCCGCCCCCGCCGTGGTGGCCGCCGCCCTCGACCCCGTCGTCGCCCTCGCGCCACTGCGTGAGGCCGCAGGAGTCGGCGTAGTTGGGGTTGCCCTCGGCCGGCCCGTAGACGTTGGTCTCCAGCCAGGCCTCCATGGCCTCGATCTCCGGCCCCTGCGCGTCCTCGATCCGGTCGGCGATCTTCTCCACGTCCTCGTTCTCGACGCGCTCGGGGGCCATCGCGGTCATGTCCAGCGCCTGCTTGTGGTGCTCGATCATCTTGAGCAGGTAGACGACGTCGGCCTCGTTGTGCGTGATCTCCTGGTTGGCGGCGTCGATCTGCTCCTGGGAGGCGGGGGAGGCGGACTCGCCGGGTCCGCCCGGCATGAGCACGTCGGGCTCGTCGCCGGAGGCGCCGCCCGAGCAGGCGGTGGCCGCGGCGAGGAGGAGGGCGGCTCCGAGCGTCAGGGTGCGACGCGGCACGGGGGCTCCTCTCGGCGGGGGAACGGAGCGGCGGTCGGCCGCTTCCGGGATGTCTACTGGTCGGCAGGGCGGTTTGTCCAGTATCCGCAGGGTCGACGGACGGTGACGGAGCGGGTGTGCACCATGTGAGCTGGCGTGATCGCCCTGTGTAGTCTTTTGTGACGATTTTACCTATGGTCGCCGTTCGTATCGGTATGTATCTTCTTCGTGTTCACCTTCGGTAGGGAGACGAAGAGGAGCCCTCATGCCGATATCCCCCCGGGTGTCCAAGAAACGCCCGTTCCGGCGGCGCCTACCCGGCGCGGCCGTGGCCCTCCTGGCCGCCGCGGGACTGATCGCCTCCGCGCTGCCGGCGCAGGCGGACACCCCCGTCGACGAGATCGACAAGAGCGACAACGTCGAGCTCATGGCGAACCTGCCCAAGCCCGAAGGGTTCGAGCCCACCAACTCCGACCTCGCCTTCACCGGCGACCACGTCATCGTGGGCAACTACAACGGCTTCGTGGTCCACGACGTCTCGGACCCCGCCGAGCCCGAGATCACCGCGGCGGTGCTGTGTCCGGGCGGCCAGGCCGACGTGTCGGTCAGCGGGGACCTGCTCTACTTCTCGGTCGAGTACCCGCGCGCCGGCGACGAGTGCGGCGCCCCGGCGAGCACCCCGGCCGATCCGGACGCCTTCGAGGGCATCCGGATCTTCGACATCTCGGACAAGTCCCGCCCCGAGTACATCGCCTCCGTGCGCACGGACTGCGGATCGCACACCAACACCCTGATCCAGGGCGAGGAGAGCGACCACATCTACGTCTCCTCCTACGCGCCCTCGGACCGGTATCCGAACTGCCGGCCCCCGCACGACAAGATCTCGGTCATCGAGGTGCCCAAGGACGACCCGCAGGACGCGTCGGTGGTCGCGGAGCCGGTGCTCTTCCCCGACGGGGGCAACCACGACCAGGACGGCCTGCTGCGTCCGACCCAGGGCTGCCACGACATCACCGCCTACGCGGAGAAGGGTCTGGCGGCCGGGGCCTGCATGGGCGACGGCGTGATCATGGACATCAGCGACCCCCTGCGGCCCGAGGTGATCGAGACGGTGCGGGACGAGAACTTCGCGTTCTGGCACTCGGCGACGTTCACCAACAAGGGCGA
>NZ_ANAS01000040.1:0-95457 GCF_000341205.1 Nocardiopsis baichengensis YIM 90130
TCCCTTGCTTGTGATCATGTGAAAGTGTGGCCGGCCGGTCGTGGGGGTGTCTCCTGGGGCGGGGTGCCGGCCCGCGGCCGGGGTGCGGGGGCGGTGAGGGCGGGCCGGGCGGGTGCTTGTGCCTGCTTGCCGTCCGCCGGGCCCCGGGTGGTCCGGGTGGCCGGCGGCGACGGATGGGCAGGTGCCCCGCTCACTGCTACTCGCCGGGTGCCGGGCCCGCGCCGGTCGGGCGGGCGGGGGCGAGGCGGGGCGGGTGCCCGGCCCTGCCTGCCGGGCGCCGTGTGGTCCGGCTGGGGAGCGGCGACGGAGGAGCGGGGTCCCGCCTGCCCTGGCCTGTCGGGCGGGCGGGCGGCCGGTGCCCGGCCAGGGCGCGTTCTGGTGGCCGTGGCCCCTGTTCCGCCGCGCGGTCGGCGCCTGCGCGGGAATCGATAGTGGTGAGATCACCACCCGATCGCACATCGGGTGTCGATCTCACCACTATCGTTCGCCCATCCGGTCTTCCGGCGGGCCAGGCCGCAGGGGCACGTCTCCACAGGGCCGGTGGCGGCCCTGCCGCGCTCGTGCCGGGTGCCCCCGTTCGGCTGCCGGGGCGGTTTGGGAACGCATCGGTCCTTACCGGTGCCCCGCCCTGGAACGGGCGGCCCTTCGCCATTCCAGGACACTCTGGAACGGGCGGCTCTCTCCGATTCCAACCCTCTTGGAAAGGGAAAGGGGTCTTGTTTCCAAGGCGGCTTTCCGCGGGAAGCGACCGGCCTTCCGAGGCGCCTTTGCCGGGCAATACTCAAGCACCCTCCATACATGATCAACATCTGTTCTGACCTGGGATAACCGTGCTTCCGGGGAATTCTTTGGGAAATCTTCCGCCGGGCACCCAAAAGTGGTGGCGGGTGGTTCATAATGGGTGTATGGCAGATCAGCGGCACCCCGGTGTTCCGGCCGGATCTCCCGCAGAGGGGATCCGGACCGGGATCGACGGTGTGCTCGCCGAGGCCGACCGGGCTGGGGACATGGAGGTGGCACCGGGCCACCGGGACATGCTCACCGCCACCATGGAGGCCCTGGCTTCGGGGCTGGATGCCCTGGACCTCGCGGCGGCCCGTTTGGCCGCGCGTATGCGCGGGGCCGGGTGTCTGGCAGGAGCGGCCTCCTCCACCGTGACCGGATTGCTGCGCGATCAGGGGCGCCCGTTGGCCCAGGCCAAGGCGATCGTGAGGGTCGCTGAGCACCTGGACGACTACCCGGCCTCGGTCGGTGCGCTCGAGGCGGGGGAGATCGGTTTCGCGCAGCTGGCCCGTATCGTCGAGGGATGCGAGAGGGCCGCGGCCGGCCGGTGCGTGCAGGAGCACCCCGGCGCGGAGGATTTTCGGGAGGCGGCCGAGCCGATCCTGCTCCAGGCCGCGCGCGGCGGGGCCGACGAGCGGATGCTGGCCAGGATCGGGCGCACTCTCGTCGAGCGGGTGTCCCCTCGGGTGCACGAGGAGGAGGACCGGCGGGCCTACGGAGCGCGTGAGGCACGGTTCTCCAAGAATGCCTTCGGGTTCGCTCTTCAGGTGCAGGGGGATGCGGCCTCGGAGGAGATCATCCGCACCGCCGTCGAGGCCCACGCGGCCCCGCCGGATGAGCGCACTCCTGGCCAGCGGCGCTTCGATGCGCTGGTGCAGCTGTGCGAGAACCGGCTGGCGGCCGAGGGGCTGGAGGTGCCGGTGCCGCAGGAGGGCTCGGACGCCGCGGCGGCCCTGGCTGCGCCACGGGTCGAGCAGGGCACCCGGCGGCGGGGCGCGTTCCGTCCGCAGGTGAGCGTGGTGGTGCCGCTGGAGGCCCTCCTCGGCGCGGAGGGGGCGGCCCCGGCGACCACGGACCGGGGGCGGCTGCTGCCGCCCTCGGCGGTTCGGGCCCTGGCTTCGGACTCGCTGGTGCGGCGGCTGGTCACCGACCCGGTCGAGGGCGTGGTCGACATCGGCCGGACCCGCCGCACCTTCCCCTCCCGCATCCGCGAGGCGCTGGTGGCCACGGCGGGCACCTGCCAGTGGGAGGAGGGGTGCAGCGTTCCGGCCCGCTGGTGCCAGGGCGACCACCGCACCGAGTGGTGGGAGGGCGGCACGACCTCGGTGGCCAACGCGCAGCTGCTGTGCGGGCGCCACAACCGGGAGAAGCACCGGGCGCGGGCTGAGGCCCACTACCGGGCCAGCACCCGGCCGCCGAACCGGGGCCGGAAGGGAATCCGGGACGGGCGCACCGGCCCAGGGCGCGGGGGAAACTCCGGTGACAGGGGTGGAACCGACCCGCCAGGGCGACCGGGTCCCTCCGCGCATTCCTGAAGCACCACCCCCTTGGGGCCCGCCGGGAACCCACCCGCCCCCCCGAGAGGCACGCCCCCCCCGCGAGCACCCCGCGCCCCCGGGGCACCCGGGAGGTCGGCCAGGGGGCCTGCCCGAGTGCGCCCGCACCGCCCCCCTCCGCTATGGGGAGTACTGCGGGGAGTGCTGCAGTGTGCCCGCCGCACAGCCCCCCTGGGGCCGCGGGCTCCGGCACCCCTGCTGCGCACCGGCCCCAGGCACAGGAGAGCCGGTCCGGAGCGTGCCCCGGACCGGGGCCGTCCCGCCGCCCTTCCCTACCGCGACCGCCCGCCCCCTGGCGCCCGGCAGCGGTGCCGGCCCCCTCGGCGCCTTCGCCTTCGTCGCCGCCCCCTCCCGGGACCACCCGCACACCCGGCATCCGACAGCGCTACCGGCAGGACCGCCCGCCTTCGTCGTCGCCGCCGTCCTACCGGACCGTGAGCGGCCCGGTAGCTGACGAGCAGGCCTGGGGGAACCGCCGATCCGGCCTCGTTGCTCCACTCCCTCATCGCTTACGGCGGCCCGGTCGGTCGGGCCTCGACGGCCGCTTGTGGCCCTGGTCCCTCGGGAACGGAGTGGGGAGGACAGGCGAAGCCGGCTCCTCAGGATGTCGGTGTATCCGCCGCCGAAGTATCAGGCGCCGACGTGTTCCTCTGTCGAGCGAGGCCATTGTCGACCGCGCTACGGGCCAATTCCTCCTGAAGGCGGGCATGTCGGAACTGATAGAGGGCTCCCGACTGTCGGAGGATCCCGCATCGGTGCGCGCCGTCAAGGAACTTGTACAGCCTGATCGGCAGGCGGCCCAGAGCGGTCGGCCCCACGCGCGCGACGACCGTCCTCCCCCAGCAGCTGCCGACGAAGCCGAGCCCGAAGGCCAGGAGGGCTCCGATCACGACTCCGAGCCGTGCCCCCGAAGCGACGAGGCTCCCGAGGCCGTGCGTCAGGTACGCCGGGGAGATCTCCGAGATTCCCCGGCCCCCGTGCACGTGCCACTGGGCGATCCGCTGCAGGAGGACCGTGCCGACCCACGTCGTGCTCCCGAACACGGCCCCTGCGCCGAAACCGACGACGGTCTTGGCGCCGAGCGCCACCGCCTGGTCGGTGCGCAGGACGGAGTGGGGAGTGACCGTGGTGTCGCTTTCCAAGGGGGTCAGTACGGCCGCCATGGCGGCGAGCGAAGTCCCGGTGATGAGCGCTGTGACCGTCCCGTAGCCGAGGACATAAGCGAGGGCGTAGCCGGGATGGGGAAGGTCGACGAAGGCGGTCGCGAATACGGCTCCCGCGCAGAGCCCCAGCGCCGAACCGGCCCCCAAGCCGGTGATCAGGCGTCTCCGTACGCCGGCGTTCCAGCGGATCCGATTGTTGACCCGTGCGGGGGCGACAGGGGTCGCGACCGCGAGGGCCGCCAGGGCGCCCACCGTTCCGTGGACGAGGGTGTACACGTAGACATGTCCGGACTCGGCCTGCCAGGGGCCGATGTCGAACCCGAACGCCGCCTGGGGCATGACGCCGACACCGATTCCGGCGGCCGCCCCGAGGAGGAGGCGTCCGACGGCGGCCGGGACGCCGTGGCGCTCATGCTCCGAGTGCGGTTGCGAGTGCGCTTCGGTGAGGGCGGCGACCAGCGCCGCGGCGCCTGCCGCGAGGGCGGCGGGGACGCCCCAGTCCGGGCCGTACACGCCCCCGATCACGATGCCCGTGACGAGCGCCGCCACTGCGGCGGTCACGGTCGCGTACGCCGACGAGGGCACCAGCGTGTGCAGGTGCCACCACCCGAAGCCGTTCCTGGCCCCGCGGGTGAGGAGGAGGGCCAGGTACTGCAGGTACCCGTCGGCGGCATGGGCGGTGATCGTGGGCTGCCGCCTTTCGGCCGGGGTCCTCGGCGGCGGCGGTCCGGAGCTGTAGGCCGCGGGGACGTAGGCCCGCAGCAGGTGGCGTTCGACCGCGCGGCGCCCGAGCGCGGCGGCCTTCTCTACGAGGTCACCGGGATCGGTTCCGGGCACCGAGTACACCGTCTTGGCGAGGGTCACCATGAGGGGGCTCGAAAGCGCGGCGGCCAGTTCGCCGGTCGGGTCCTCGCGAAGGCGGGCGGCGACTCGCTCCCAGCGTGCGCTGCCGTGTGCGCCCGGGCGGTGGAGGTGCTTCGCGGCGTCCTCGGCCCGGACGGGCTGCAGTTCGAGAACCGCGGCACCGCTGATGAGCCCACCGCTCCGATGGACGGCCTCCTGGTATTCGGCGGTGCGGCTGGTGAGGACCAGCGGGCGGCCGAGGAGCGCCCGGTCGACGGCGGCGAGCGCTCTGCCCCGGGCATCGGCGGACAGTTCATCGAGGCCGTCCAGGATCGGCAGCACCCGTCCGGACATGACCAGTTCCTCGGCGGTGCCGGGGCCGAGGGCCGGTCGGCGCAGTGCCGGATGGTCCTCCTCCAGGCACCGCGCGATCCAGGCGCACAGGTGCTCTTCTTCGGGCTCCCAGGAGGCCGGCTGCACGAGCACCGGTACGGGAGCACCGGGGTACCGGTGCCTCTCTTCGAGCATCTCCAAGGTGAGGAGTGTGGCGAACCCCGTCTTGCCGGAGCCCGGGGCGCCGACGACGACGAGCCGCTTCCGGGGGAGCCCGAGGAACAGTGGAGCGGCGCTCCGGATATCGCCGTGCTCCCGGGGCCCCTGCACCGTGGTGCCGGAGGCGGCATACGCGACGGTGCCGGTGGAGTCCGAGGCCAGCCTGTCATTGAAGGACAATGTGACCGGCAGCGGCTCAGGACGGTGCAGGGCGTACGTCCCTGCCTCCGCACGCCATTGCTTCTGCACCTCTTGGGCCAGCTCCTCTGCGGCCTGGTCCCACCACCGGGGGTCTTTCGGGCGCTGAACGGGAACCGCCGCCCAACGGGCGGCGGCGACGATCAGCGCCAGCGCGGCCACGATGGCCGCCCCCCACGCCGCGGCCTCCCATCCCGCTCGGGTCCCGGGACCACCGCCCCACCACAGGGCCGCCGCCAGCGTCCCCAGGATCCCGGCCGCCGCGCCCACCGCCCCCAGCGTGCGAAGTCCGCTCATGCCGCCGGATTGTCCCCCACCCTGAGGGGGGCCGGTGGCGATGAGCGAACATGTCGTGGCCGACATCACATGAGCGTGCGGTGCCTGGGACCGCGTTCCGCGATGGGCGTCAGGTGCGTCCTGTGGGCGCTACGCCTGCCGGGGGCCGGGGCTCCAATCGGGGGCGCGGCCGCTGAGGCCCAGGGCCCGGTCGAACAGCGGGGCGTCGTCGGGGACCGGGACGACGGGGCCGAACAGGCCCTCGCGGGCCTCGGGGACGTCCGGAATCGAGGCGGCGAAGTCGTGGCTGACCTGGGCCTCCCACTCTTCGCACCGGTAGGGGCGGTCCGTTGCCCGGGCGAGGTCCCATCCGTGCAGGACGAGCTCGTTCAGGGCGATCGCGCCCGCCTCCTGTCCGCTGAGTGTGAGTCCTCCCGCCGCGGTCTCGCCTTCCCAGGCCGACGGTGAGCGCCAGGCCTCGGCCAGCGCGTCGAGCCGGCGCGGCAGCTCGACGCGCCAGTCCGGGGGAAGGTGGGCCCCGGAGGCCTCCGGCGGCGGGCCGTCGTCGGGCGAACCGGTCTTGTCCGCGGCCTGCCGGAAGGCCTGGGCGAGCATCATGACGTGGTCGAGCAGCCCGGCGACGTCCATGCCGGTGCACGGGGTGGGGCCGTCGAGCCGGGAGTCGGGGGTCGCGGCGGCCAGGTCGGCCAGGCGCCGGGCCGCGGGTTCGAGGTCGAGGTGATCGGCCATGGGTCGTCCACTTCCGGTCGTGGTTGCGCTCGCTCGGGAGCCGTCGGGGTGAAGACCCGCGCGGGGCGCGAAACTCATCGCACGTGCGGTCGAATCCGCGGTGATGCTCCGATGGCGAGGGATTCGAGGACCTGGGGGAGGAGGGCGCCGCCGCGCCCGTGGACGGGTGGGACTTCTCCTGGCCGGAGGGGTGCGCCACGGAGGCGCGGCCCTCTCGGGGATACCAGGGCCGGCCGGCCTAGCGGCCGGGCTGGAGTGGGGCGGTGGTGTACCTGCTGCGCAAGGCCGCGCCGGCGGATCTCCGCCAGCGGGCCGTTCGTGGCGCACGCCTCGCGGACGCTGATCGAGGCGCGCAAACCCGGCCGATGACGTAAAGTGGATTCCCTGGGAATCCCTGTGCGCTGTCGCGGTTCGCGGCGGCGCTTTTGACTGCTTACGGAACGGGACATGACTGACGACAGCCGATCGGGGGGCCGCGGCGGCTCCGGAGCCCGTGACCACAGAGGCCGCTCCGGAGGGTCCGGCGGCGGCCGCCGAGACGGCGGACCCCGCGGCGGCGGAGGGTTCCGCGGCGGCGGGGGACCCCGCCGCGGCGGTGGCGGTGGCGGCGGAGGACGCCGCTTCGACGGGGGCCGCGGGGGGCGGCCCCAGGGCGAGCGGGGCGCCGAGCGCCCGGAGAGGGAGAAGGGCCCGGCCCTGCCGGAGGACGTCAGCGACCGCGAGCTGGACGGCGACGTCCGGCGTGAGCTGGCCACCCTGCCGCGTTCGCTGGCGGAGATCGTGGGCCGCCACCTGGCCGCGGCCGGGCGCCTGCTGGACGAGGACCCCGACGCCGCCTACGAGCACGCCGCCTACGCGCGCAAGCGCGCCTCCCGCGTGTCCGCGGTGCGCGAGGCCGCGGGCGTGGCCGCATACAACGTCGGCAAGTGGCAGGAGGCCCTGTCCGACCTGCGGGCGGCGCGCCGGATCAACGGCAGCCCCGCCTACCTGGCGGTGATGGCCGATTGCGAGCGCGGGCTGGGGCGCCCCGAGCGCGCGCTGGAGCTGTCCCGCGCGCCCGAGGCCTCCGAGCTGGACACCGACGCCCGTGTGGAGCTGCGGATCGTGGCCGCCGGGGCCCGCCGGGACATGGGCAACCCGGAGGCGGCGCTGGTGGAGCTGCAGGTGCCCGAGCTCAAGGAGCGCCGGGCCCGCCCGTGGGCGGCGCGGCTGTTCTACGCCTACGCCGACGTGCTGGACGAGCTGGGCCGGGACAAGGACGCGCGGGAGTACTTCGCGCGCGCCTCGGCCGTGGACCGCGAGGGCCAGACCGACGCCGACGAGCGCCTGGCCGAGCTCGAGGGCATCGAGCTGGTCGCCGTCGACGACGACGTGGTGTGGGCCGACGCCGAGGACGCCGAGGCCGACCCGCGGGCCTGACCCGGGATCGAAGAGAAGGGGGCGCCCGCCGGATACCGGCGGGCGCCCCCCTTTGCGTCGTCCCGTCAGCCCTGCCCGGCCGTCTCCTCCTGCGGGATGCCGTGCTTGCGGTAGTAGGCGCTGCGGCGGGTGAGCACCACCGAGGCCAGCAGGGTGGCCAGCAGGGAGGCGATGAGCACGCCGCCCTTGGCGTGGTCCAGGGTGGTCCCCGGCTCGTAGGCCAGTTCGCTGATCAGCAGCGAGACGGTGAAGCCGATCCCGGCCAGCTGGGACATGCCGGCGATGTCGATCCAGCGCAGTGTCGGGTTGAGCTCGGCGGTGGTGAGCTTGGTGGTGACCCAGGCCCCGCCGAGGATGCCGATGAGCTTTCCGGCGACCAGGCCGACGATGACGCCCAGGGCGACGGTGTCGGTGAACATCGAGCCGATGCCGGAGAAGACCACACCGGCCGAGAAGAGGGCGAAGATGGGCAGCGCCAGCCCCATGGACCAGGGGCGCAGCATGTGCTCGACCCGGTGCAGCGGGGACTCGTGCTCGCCCTCGCGCATGCGGCTGCGCATCAGCATGCCCATCGCCACGCCGGCGATGGTGGCGTGCACGCCGCTCTCGTGCATGAACGCCCAGATGAGGAAGGCGAGCGGCACGTAGACGAGCCAGTTCGGCACGGCCGAGCGGTCGAGCGCGGCGGCGATGCCGCGGCCCTGCTGCAGGTAGCCGAAGAGGACCAGCAGCGCCAGGGCGGCGAACAGGTAGGCGAAGGAGAGGTGGTCGGTGTAGAAGATCGCGATGACGGTGATCGCGCCCAGGTCGTCGACGATGGCCAGGGTCAGCAGGAAGGTGCGCAGCGCCGGCGGCAGCGACTTGCCGATGATGGCCAGGATGGCCAGGGCGAAGGCGATGTCGGTCGCCATCGGGATGCCCCAGCCGCTCATGTCCTCGGGCCGGGCGGTGTTGAAGGCGACGAAGATGAGCGCCGGGGCGATCATCCCGCCGACGGCGGCGACGATGGGCAGCATGGCCCGGCGCGGGTTGCGCAGCTCGCCGTGGACGAACTCGTGCTTGAGCTCGGCGCCGACGATGAAGAAGAAGACCGCGAGCAGCCCGTCGGCGGCCCAGGTGCCGACGGTCAGGTCCAGGTGGAGCGGCGCCGAGGGGCCGATGGTGAAGTCGCGGATGGCCTCGTAGGCCCCGGAGAGCGGCGAGTTGGCCCAGATGAGCGCGATCGCCGCAGCCCCGATGAGCAGAAAGCCGCCGACCGCGTCTCTGCGCAGTGCGTCGGCGATCGCGTGCACACCGGTCTTCTTCACCATAAGCGGTTCTCCCGAGTCGTCCATGGGATTGCGTACGTCGCCGACCAGACTTCCCGGCACACCAGTGCGCAGCACGGCACTGCGCTTCCTTAACACTGCCTTATGCCCCGGACTGTATACAAATCACCGCGCGTGATGGTGATCGTCCACACCCCTGTGACCGGCGGGTTCCCGGTTCGTGCGAGATGTGGGTGACAACCTTTCACGTCCTCCGGGGGAAGCGCCCGGCGCCGGGCCGGCGCCGCAGGGTAGGATAACCGCCGTGTCGGCGGCGGATCTCGGTGGTGCGGTGGTGCGCGTCGGCGCGCTGCCCGAACGCCACGACTCGGTGGTCTGCCTGCTCTTCGACGGCGCCCGGCCGGTTCTGGTGCGCCACCGCGACCGCGCCTGGGAGTTCCCGGGCGGGCACGCCGAGCCGGGGGAGGACCCGGAGGCCACCGCCCGCCGCGAGGCCCGCGAGGAGGCCGGGGCGGAGCTCGGCGAGGTGCGCACCGCCGGGCACTACGTCCTTCCCGGCGGGCACACCACCGTGGTCACCTGCGCGCGGGCGCGTGCGTTCCGCCCGCTCACGGGTGAGTTCGAGACCGTCGAGGTGCGCGCCTTCGACACCCTGCCCCCGCAGCTGTCCTGGGACGACGGCATCTACGCCTATCTGCTGCGGGAACTGGGGCTGCCGGGCGCGCCCTGAGCGGCCTCCTGCTCGGCCTCCAGCCGGTCCAGCCAGTGCCAGATGCCGCTGGTGTTGCCCTCCACGCCGCTGAGCACGTCCATCACCTGGGCGGCCTCGGCGGGCGCCTCCTCGGGCAGGGGCCGGTAGCGCTTGAGCACCGCGTCGCGGACCATGCCCACGGCGTGGTCCAGGTCCCCGGTGGAGGCGCGGGCCCGGCGCACCTCCTCCACCCAGGCGTGCAGCTCCTCGCGGGCCCGCTCCAGCGTGCCCTCGACCTCCTCGACCGCACCGAAGTGGGAGAACATCAGGCGCCGGGCGCCGATGTCGCCGAACAGGTCCAGCGAGCGCCGCGCGGCCCCGAAGTCGAAGTCCGGCGGCGGCGTGGCCGGGCGGACGTCGCCGGTGTAGGGGTTGTACACCCCCAGGGCGTCGCCGGCGTACAGGTCGCCGGTGGCGCTGTCGACCAGCCCCACGTGGTGCTTGGCGTGGCCGGGGGAGTAGTGCGCGACGAGCCGCCTGCCGGCGCCCAGGTCCACCTCGCCGGTGGTGCCGACGGTGCGGATGCGGTCGGCGTCGGAGGGGCTCATCTCGCCGAAGAGCACGTCCAGCCGGTCGCCCCAGACCATCCGCGCCGAGCGCATGAGCCGTTCGGGGTCGGCCAGGTGGCGGGCGCCGCGCTCGTGCACCACGATCTCGGCCCGGGGGAACATCCGGGCGATGTCGCCCACGCCGCCGGCGTGGTCCAGGTGGATGTGGGTCACGACGATGGTGGCCAGGTCGTCGGCGCCGATGCCCAGCGCGGCCATCCGGTCGCGCAGCACCTCGGCCGACCCGGCGGTGCCCACCTCCACCACGCACGGCCGCTCGGTGCGGATGAGGTAGCTGGAGGTGATCCCCGGGTACCCGGCCATCAGCGTGTCGATGGCGAAGACCTCTTCGCCCAGGGCGGTGATGCCCTCGGTCGCGTCCACCGCTGCACTCCCTTCTGCGAGGCCGGGAACCGAATCTAGTTCACCGGGCCCGGGGCCGGGCGCGCGGCCCCCGTCCACAGGCGCCGGATCGGTCCGCACGGGCCGGGGCGCGCGGTGCAGGGTGGACGGCGACAGCGACACCCCCGTCGACGGGAGGCGCACATGCCCCGGATCCCGACCGCCCCCTCCGCCCTTGCGGCCCGGCCCGCGCACCGCAACGAGGTGCTGCTGGCCGGGCGCGTCACGGCCGAGCCGTCGGTGCGCGAGCTGCCGGACGGCGCGCACATGGTCACCTGGCGCATCTCGGTGGCCCGGCCGGCCTCGGACGCGCGCCGCGGCCCCCAGGCCGACCCCTTCACCTGCGTGAGCTTTCGCCCCGACATCCGCGAGGCCACCCGCGGCTGGCGCATCGGCGACCTGGTGCAGGTGTCGGGGTCGCTGCGCCGCCGCTACCGCCGGGCGGCCCGGGGCGGCGGCGGGACGGTGGAGGTGGAGGCCACCGGCGTGCGGGAGCTCGGCGGGCGGGCCGCCGGGGGGTGACTCACCAGCCGAGGCGGTCCAGCGCGCCGCGCGGGTCGGCCCCGGGGTCGGCCCAGGCGGCGGCGCACACCGCGCGCAGCCCGTCGAGCCGCTCGCCGCCGCCGGACAGGGCCAGGGCCCCGTCGTCGCGCACCCGGGCGGTCCATCCGGCGCAGGCGGCCCCGCCCGGGACCGCCTCGGTGCCCGGGTGGGTCTCGTTGAGGCCGGACAGGTCCCAGGCGATGTGGTCGGGGCGGCGCTCGGGCGGGGCGGCGGCCAGCTCCCGGGCCCCGGTCACCCCGGACAGCACCAGCAGTGAGGCGGCGCCGCGGGCCCGTGCCCCCTCCACGTCGGTGTCCAGGCGGTCGCCCACCACCAGCGGCCGCCGGGAGCCGGTGCGGGCCACCCCCTCCTCGTGCAGGGGCCGCATCGGCTTGCCCGCCACGACCGGTTCCAGGCCCGCGGCGTTGGCGATGACCCGGGAGAAGGAGCCGTTGCCGGGCAGGATGCCCGGCCCCATGGGGGCGGTGGCGTCGGCGTTGCTGGCCACGAACAGCGCCCCGCGGCTGACCGCGAGCGCGCCCTGGCAGACCAGGTCGTAGGACAGGCGGGGGGAGTGGCCCTGCACCACCGCGACCGGGTCCTCGGCCGCCTGGGTGACCGGGCGCAGGCCGCGGCGGATCAGCGCCAGGCGCAGCCCGGTGTCGCCGACCACCAGCACCGGGGCCCCGGCCGGGAAGCGTTCGCGGACCAGACGGGCGGCGGCCTCGGCGGAGGTGACCACGTCGCCGGCGGCGGCCGGGACGCCCAGGGCGGTGAGCCGCTCGGCGATGGAGGCCGGGGTGCGCGAGGAGTTGTTGGTGACGAACACCGCGGCCATCCCGGCCGCGCGCGCCTTGGCGACGGCCTCGGGCGCGGCCGGGACCGGGCGGTCCCCGATGTAGACGACGCCGTCCAGGTCCAGCAGGGCGGCGTCGTAGAGCTCGTTCAGCGGGCGGTCAGCGGGCTTCATCGGTCCTCTCAGGCAGGGACTCCAGGGAGCGCAGCACCAGTCCGGTGCGCGGCTTGGGGCCGAAGGAGGTGGATTTGCGCGGGGTGAGTTCGCCGCGCCCGGTCACCTCGTACACGTCGGCGACCCGCAGCGGGGGCAGCAGCACGGCGGCGGCGGGCCCGGTGCGGGCCCCGGCGCGGCGCACCGCCTCGGCGGCGTCGTCGTGCACGAGCTCGGCCGCCCGGGGGCGCACCCCCCACAGCGGCAGGAACAGGCGCTCCAGGGCGGCGGTGGGCATCGCCCGCCAGGCCTCGGAGCGGTCGGGGGCGGCGGCGCGCATCGCCCCGGGGTCGACCCGGTCGATGAGGAAGCGGCCGCTGTGGTCGGCGAGGGCCAGCGCCGGACCCTGGCGGGCCGCCTGGGCGAGCAGGCGCACGGTGCGGTCGGTGCCCCCGTCCTCGGGCAGCGCGCGGACGCGGGCGTGGGCCCGGGCCGCGTCGGCCGCCGCGCGGGCGCCGATGCCGGGCACCACCCGGTGGATGGGGCCCAGCCGGGGCGGTGAGGCGTCGGAGTCCACCAGCAGCGCCAGCCCCAGGTCCCAGGGGCCGGGGCCGTGCTGGCGCGCCTGCAGGCGGCGGTAGGCGGCGTAGCGGTGGTGGCCGTCGGCGATCAGCGCGGTGCGCCCGGCCAGGTCGTGGGCGATGCGGGCGTGCAGCCCGGCGTCGGTCAGCGCCCAGAGCCGGTGGGTGACGCCGTCGCCGGTGACCGTGTGCACCAGCGGCTCGTCGCCCTGCTCGGCGGGGGCGTCGGCGGCCCGCGAGGCGGCGCCGCGCTCGGCGCCGTGCCCGCCCCGGTAGAGCAGGAAGATCGGTTCCAGGTTGGCCCGGGTGGCGGCCATCAGCCGGGCCCGGTCCAGCACCGGCTCCTCGGCGATGGACTCGTGCGGGCGGACGGCGCGGCCGCCGGGCGGGGGCAGCCGCAGCAGGCCGATGAGGCCGCGCTGGCGCAGCCCTTCGGGGGTGGTCTGCTCGTAGGCGTACACCGCGGGGGAGGGGTCGCGCACCAGCACCCCCTCCTCGATCCAGCGGTGCAGGGTGCGCGCGGCACCGGTGTAGTCGGGGGCCGAGACCGCGGGCGGGGCGGTGAGCCGGGCGGCGTTGTGCGGTTCGTCGGTGGTCATGCGCGCATAGGAGGCGGCGTCGACCAGGTCGTAGGGAGGGGACAGGGCGAGCGCCAGGTTGAAGGCCGGCGAATCGATCAGGGCGCTCGCGTCGGCGCCCGCGTACCGGAGCCCGCGCAGCGGGGCGAGCTCCAGGGCGCCATCACCCGTATCCATCGGCACCCTGGAACGATACCCGCGGCTAGAGCAGCTTGCGCATGCGCATCAGGTCGGTGAAACTCGCCTCGATCTTGAGCCGCCCGGACAGCATCGCCTTGGCGGCGTCCAGCCGGTCCTCGGCCAGGGCCACCAGGTCGTCGGCGGTGGCGGTGAGGCGCACCTGCGCCCGCCCGGCCGGGTCGCCGGCGGCGCGGGTGGACACGTCGCGCAGCCCGGTGCCGGTGAGCCGCATGTCGAAGACGGTGTCCAGGTCGCTCACGGTCACGCTGACCGTGCGCTCGACGATGTGCTTGCGGCGGTCGGCCTCGTCGACCTCCATGATCCGCTCCGACACCCGGTCGATCGCGCGGCGGCAGTCCTCAACGCTGGTCATGGCCCCATGATGCCGTAGCGGCCGGGCGGTTTCGCCCCGGGCGGCGGCGCGTCCCCGCTACCATCGGGGCCCGGAACCGAGTCGCTTTTAGGAGCAGTCCCACCATGGTCGTCGATGCGGTGCGCACCTATATGGATGCCACCAGTGGCCTCAACGAGCTCACCCGCAAGCGCGCCGTCGCCGCGGCGAAGTCGCTCATCAGAGAGTCGGGTGCGGGCGAGGACGCGCCCGGCGAGGGGTTGGGGCGCACCATCCAGGCGCTCGCGGCCGAGCTGATCGAGACCGGCCAGGCCAACCGGGAGGCCCTCGGGGAGCTGGTCCGGGCCGAGGTCGGACGGGAGATGGAGCGGCGCGACATGGTGCCGCGCTCGGAGTACGACCGGCTGGCGCGGCGGGTGGCCGAGCTGGAGCGGCGGCTGGCCTCGGTGCGCGGCGGCGCGCCGCTGTGGACGCGCGCGGCCGCCGTCCCCGAGCAGGCGGCTCCCGAGCAGGAGCCTGAGCCGGAGCCCGCGCCCGCCGCGCCCGCCGCGGTCGCCGAGGCCCCGGAGGCGGAGGCGGAGAAGGCGGAGGCGGTGGACGCCGCACCGGAGGCCTCCGCCGGGGACACGCCTGCCCAGGACGCCCCTGCCGAGGCGAACACCGCCGGGGACGGCGCCGCCGAGGAGAGTGGCGCCGAGGACAGCGCCACCGAGGACACCGCCGCCAAGCCCAAGACCCCCGCCAAGAAGGGCACGGCCCGCGGCAAGTCGCAGCAGGGCAAGTCCACCGGCAAGCGCACCGGCGGGAACCGCTCCAAGGGCGGATCGGGCGCCAACAAGAGCGGTGCGGCCGCGAAGAAGGGCGACTGACCCGTGTCCGCACCCGAGGAGCCCCCCGAACTCCCGGAGGCCGCGGCGCTCGCCGAGCGCACCCTGCACAGCGTGCGGCAGCGGCTGGCCTCGCTGGACCGGCTGCCCGCCGCCGACCACGTCGCCGTGTTCGACGCCCTCCACCAGGAACTGTCGGAGGTGCTGGGCAGCCTGGACCGTACGGACTGACCCCGCCCGACGGGCACGCGCGCGCACCCGGGGGCGGTATCGTCCTAAGGCAGACTTCTTCCGGATGGGCGCGATTTCAACCATGGCCAAACGCACGCGGCTCGATGCCGAACTGGTCCGCCGCGGCCTCGCGCGTTCGCGGGGGCACGCCGCCGAACTCATCGAGGCCGGCCACGTCCTGGTGGGCGGGGTGCCCGCGGGCAAGGCGGCCACCCAGATCGGCACCGACCAGGCGGTCCTGGTCAAGGAGCCCGACGGCGAGCCGACCTACGTCTCCCGGGGCGCCCACAAGCTCGTGGGCGCGCTGGAGGCCTTCGGCCTGGACCCCGCCGGCCGGCTCTGCCTGGACGCCGGGGCCTCCACCGGGGGCTTCACCGACGTGCTGCTGCGGCGGGGCGCCCGCGAGGTGGTCGCCGTGGACGTGGGCTACGGCCAGCTCGCCTGGTCGCTGCGCTCGGACGAGCGGGTCCGGGTGATGGAGCGGTGCAACGTGCGCGAGCTGACCGCCGACATGCTCGGCGGGGACCGGCCCGGCCTGGTGGTGGGCGACCTGTCGTTCATCTCGCTGAGCCTGGTGCTGCCGCCGCTGGTGCGCTGCGCCGCCCCGGAGGCCGACTTCGCCCTGATGGTCAAGCCCCAGTTCGAGGTGGGCCGGGACCGGGTGGGCGCCGGGGGCGTGGTGCGCGAGGCGGGGCTGCGCGCCGAGGCGGTGCGCCGGGTGGCCGGGGCCGCCGGGGAGCTGGGGTTGGGCGTGCCGGGCGTGGCGGCCAGCCCGCTGCCGGGCCCCTCCGGCAACGTGGAGTACTTCTTGTGGCTGCGGGCCGGCGCGCCGCCGCTGAGCGAAGAGGCGCTGGAGCGCGCCATCGCCGAGGGCCCGAGCTAGGGGAGGTGTCCATGACGACCACCGGTGCGTCCGGGCGCAGCGTGCTGCTGCTGACCCACACCGGCCGCAAGGCGGCCATGCGCAGCACGCAGCTGGTGCACTCCAGCCTGACCGACGCGGGGCTGACCGTGCGCATGCTGGCCTCGGAGGCGGACGACCTCAAGCGGTCCGGGTTCGAACTGGACCCGGTGGAGGCGGTGCGGGGCCCGGACGCGGCCGAGGGCGTGGAGCTGGTGCTGGTGCTGGGCGGCGACGGCACGCTGCTGCGCGCCGCCGAGATCGCCCGTCCGGCGGGCGCGCCGCTGCTCGGGGTGAACCTGGGCCATGTCGGGTTCCTGGCCGAGGCCGAGCGCGAGGACCTCAACGCCACCGTGCGCAGCGTCGTGGAGCGGCGCTACGCGGTGGAGGAGCGGATGACCCTGGACGTGGCCGTGTACAACGGCGGCCGGGCCAAGGGCGACCCGCCGGTGCGCACCTGGGCGCTGAACGAGGCGACCCTGGAGAAGGCCACCGCCCGGCGGATGCTGGACACGGTGCTGGAGATCGACGGGCGCCCCCTGTCGCGCTGGGGGTGCGACGGTGTGGTGTGCGCCACACCGACCGGGTCGACCGCGCACGCGTTCTCCGCCGGCGGGCCGATCGTGTGGCCGGAGGTCGAGGCGCTGCTGGTGGTTCCGATCAGTGCGCACGCCCTGTTCGCCCGGCCCGTGGTGGTCTCCCCGGACTCGGTGGTGGCGTTCGAGATCGTCCCGGACACCCCCGCGGGCGTGCTCTGGTGCGATGGACGCCGTATGGTCGAATTGCCCGCCGGGGCGCGGATCGAGGTCACGCGCTCGGACACGCCGGTGCGCCTGGCGCGCCTGCAGCGGGCGCCGTTCACCGACCGGCTGGTGGCCAAGTTCGGCCTGCCGGTCGCCGGCTGGAGGGGGCGCGCCGAGAGCGACGACCTCTAGCCAGCCGGCCCGAGCGGCCGCGACGCAGTCGGGAGCAGGAGAGGTTTCGGTGCTCGAAGAAGTCCGCATCCGCGGTCTCGGCGTCATCGACGACGCCGTGCTGGAGCTGTCGCCGGGGTTCACCGCCGTCACCGGCGAGACCGGTGCCGGCAAGACCATGGTGGTGACCGGACTGGGCCTGCTCTTCGGGGGCCGGGCCGACCCGCAGCGGGTGCGTCCGGGCGCCGACCGGGCCGTGGTCGAGGGGCGGCTGGCCGTCGAGGAGGACGGCAGGGTCGCCGAGCGGGTCGCCGAGGCCGGCGGCGAGCTGGACGAGGGCGTGCTGATCCTGAACCGGACGGTCTCGGCCGAGGGGCGCTCGCGCGCCACCATGGGCGGCCGGTCGGCGCCGGTCAGCCTGCTGGCCTACCTCGCCGACGAACTGGTGGCCGTGCACGGCCAGTCCGACCAGCAGCGGCTGCTGCGCACCGAGCGCCAGCGCGCCTCGCTGGACCGCTACGCCGGCCCGGAGCTGGGCCGCGCCCTGGGGGCGTACTCGGCGGCCTACCGGCGGCACCGCGAGGTCGCCGCGGAGCTGGCCGAGATCACCGAGCGGGCCCGGGAGCGGGCCCAGGAGGCCGACCTGCTCCGCTTCGGGGTGGAGGAGATCGGCGCCGCCGAGCCGCAGCCGGGCGAGGAGGCCGAGCTGCTGGCCGAGGAGACCCGGCTGGCGCACGCCGACGCGCTGCGGGTCGCCGCCACCACCGCCAACGAGGCGCTGACCGGGGACCCCGCGGCCGAGGTGCAGGCCGACGTGGTGGGGCTGCTGGCCGCGGCCCGCCAGGCGCTGACGGCGGTGCGCGAGCACGACGCCGACCTGGCCGCGGTCGCCGACCGCCTGGACGAGGTGTCCTACGTGCTCGGCGACGCCGCCACCGAGCTGGCCTCCTACGCCGAGTCCGTGGAGGCGGACCCGGCGCGGCTGGCCGAGGTCCAGGAGCGGCGGGCGCTGCTGGGGCAGCTGTGCCGCAAGTACGGCGAGACCTCCGACGACGTGCTGGCCTGGGCGCGCGACGCGGCCAAGCGCCTGGAGGAGCTGGACGGCGACGACGACCGGCTGGAGGAGCTGCGCGCCGAGGAGTCCGAGCTGGCGGAGCGGATGGAGGAGCTGGCCTCCGAGCTGACCCGGCTGCGCACCGAGGCCGCCGACCGGTTCGCGGTGGCGGTCACCGAGGAGCTGACGGCGCTGGCGATGCCGCACGCCCGCGTGGAGGTGCGGGTGGAGCCCGGCGAGGAGTTCGGGCCGAACGGGCGCGACGAGGTGGAGCTGCTGATGGCCCCGCACCCGGGGTCGCCGGCGCTTCCGCTGAACAAGGGGGCCTCGGGGGGTGAGCTGTCCCGGGTGATGCTGGCCATCGAGGTGGTGTTCGCGGGGGCGGACCCGGTGCCCACCTTCGTCTTCGACGAGGTCGACGCGGGCGTGGGCGGCAAGGCGGCGGTGGAGATCGGCCGGCGCCTGGCCCGGCTGGCCCGGGGGGCCCAGGTCATCGTGGTGACCCACCTGCCGCAGGTGGCGGCGTTCGCCGACAACCACCTGGTGGTCCGCAAGTCCAGCGAGGGCACGGTCACCGAGAGCGGGGTGAGCCGCCTGGACGCCGCGGCCCGGGCCCGGGAGCTGTCCCGGATGCTGGCGGGCATGGAGGACTCCGAACTCGGCCGCGCCCACGCCGAGGAGCTCCTGGCCATGGCGGAGAAGGCCCGCACCGAGGCCTGAGTCCGGCACTCCGGCGGCCTGTGCGGGCCGGTTCCGGCCATCGGGGGGCGGGCCGCCCCGCCTGGCAGGGTGATCACGTGGTGAACACGCCGTGTACCCGACCGTTATAACGATCATCCGGCTCCGCGTGGCAGTATGCGACCAATGAAGGTCCCGACGGCGCTCGGCGCCCGATTCTCGCGGTTCCGTCGTCCCAAGGTCGACGGCTCTTCCGGTGTGACCGCCCCCGTCAGGGCGGACCGCAGGACCAAGAACCTGACCAAGCGCCTCCGCCACGGCGACATCGCCGTGATCGACCACACCGACCTGGACCGGGTCAGCGCCGAGGCGCTGGTGGAGTGCGGGGTCTCGGCGGTGCTCAACGTGGCCACCGGCATCAGCGGCCGCTACCCCAACCTCGGCCCGCAGATGATCGTCGAGGCCGGCGTCCCGCTGGTCGACGACGTCGACCCCGAGGTCTTCGCGCGGGTGCGCGAGGGCGAGGTGCTGCACCTGGAGGGCGGGCGGCTGACCCGCGGCGGCGAGCTCGTCGCCGAAGGCGTCGAGCAGGACGCCGACTCGGTCGCCGCGGCCATGGACGAGGCCCGGGCCGGGCTGTCCGTGCAGCTCGAGGCGTTCGCCGCGAACACCATGGAGTACCTCAAACGCGAGCGCGAGCTGCTCTTCGACGGCGTGGGCGTGCCCCGCATCTCCACCTCCATCGAGGGCCGGCACGTGCTCATCGTCGTGCGCGGCTACCACTACCGGGAGGACATCGCCGCCCTGCGGTCCTACATCCGCGAGTACCGCCCGGTGATGATCGGCGTGGACGGGGGCGCCGACGCGCTGATGGAGGCCGGGTACCGGCCGGACGTCATCGTCGGCGACTTCGACTCGGTCTCGGACCGGGTCCTGGCCTGCGGGGCCGAGCTGGTGGTGCACGCCTACCGGGACGGGCGCGCCCCCGGGCTCAAACGCCTGACCGACCTCGGCCACGAGGCCGTGGTCTTCCCGGCCACGGGCACCAGCGAGGACGTGGCGATGATGCTCGCCGACGACTCCGGCGCCGAGCTCATCGTCGCCGTCGGCACCCACGCCACCCTGGAGGAGTTCCTCGACAAGGGCCGCGCCGGCATGGCCAGCACGTTCCTGACCCGGCTGCGGGTCGGCGGCAAGCTGGTCGACGCCAAGGGCGTGAGCCGCCTCTACCGCAGCCGCATCTCCCCCTGGTCGCTGCTGGCGCTGGTGGCCGCCTCTCTGCTCACCATCCTGGTCGCGGCCTGGAGCTCCCCTGTGGGCCAGTTGTTCCTGGCCAACGCGGGGGCGCGCTGGGACGCCTTCTTCTACTGGCTGACGGGGCTGTTCTCGTGATCGACTTCCGGTACCACCTGGTGTCCATCGTCGCCGTCTTCCTCGCCCTCACCGTCGGGCTGGTGCTGGGCACCACGATGCTGCAGGACCCGCTGCTCAACACCCTCGAGTCCGAGACCTCCGAACTGCGCGAGCAGAGCGAGACCCTGCGCGCGGAGAAGGAGCGGGCCGAGGCGCTCAACGACGCCGGCGACGCGATGGCCGGCGTCTACGCCGACGACATGCTGGGCGGCCGCCTGGAGGGCCTGGGGGTGGTCGTGGTGTCGGCGCCCGGCGCCGACGAGGAGGTCCGCGACGGGCTGGAGGCCCGCGTGGAGCAGGCGGGCGGCACCGTCGAGGGGCGCCTGGCGCTGACCGACAAGTACATCGACCCCGACCAGGCCACCTTCGTCGGGGAGCTCGCCGACCAGCTGGCCGAGGACGCCGACGGCTCCGCGGGCTCCGGCGGGCCCTACGAGCGGGCCGCCGTGCGGCTGGTCGAGGCGGTCGGGGCCGAGGACGGCTCCGAAGGCGAGGACGGCGAGGACGGCGAAGGGGACGCGGGCATCGACGGGGAGGCGGTGCTGGCCGGGTTCGCCGAGGCGGGCCTGCTGGCCGTGGAGGGAGAGCCCGCCGAGGCCGCCGACGCGGCGCTGGTGCTGGCCCCCGCCGCCCCGTTCCCCGACGGCGCCCCCTCCACCCCGGAGGGGGAGGCGTCCGAGCCGCCCGGCAACGACGCCGTGCTGCCCCTGGCCGAGGCGGTGGGAGGGGACGCCCCGGCGCTGCTGGCCGGCGGCGCCTCGGCCGCCGGGCCGGGCGGCCTGGTCGCCCGCGCCCGAGAGGACGGGGCGCCGGTCGCCACCGCGGACGCGGTCGGGCGCGCGGTCGGCGATGTGGCGGCGGTGCTGGCACTGGCCGAGGCGGTCGGGGACGGCCCCGGCCACTACGGCGTGGGGCCCGAGGCCGACGGGTTCCTGCCCGACCCGCCGCCCCCGGCGCGCGAGGACGGCGAGGCGTCCGAGCGGGGCGGCACCTCCACCGAGCGCCGCACCCCGCAGGCCGGGTAGGGGCCGGTGCGCCGCACCGGCACCGGACCACGCAGCGAACAGGAGCGAAAGCGAGCCCCCATGCCCCTCTTCTCCACCACGGCACGCCCCCTGCGCCGCCTCGCCGCAGCCGCCGTCGCCGCGGGCGTGTCGGCCGCGGCCGCCCGCGCCGCCTACGCGCTGCCCGGGCGCGCCCCCGCGCGCTCGCCGGGAGGGGACCTGTTCCGGCTGCCCGAACACGTCGGCGACGTGTGGACCCGCACCAACTTCCGCGGCGAGCCGGTCACCCTGGTCGAGGGGCCCGCCACCGCGGCGGGGGCCTGCGCGGGGGTGCTGGCCGCCCCCGGGCTGGGCGGGCCCGAGCGCGCCGCCGCGGTGGCCGCCGCAGCGGGCGCGGCCGCCTTCGGCTGCTATGACGACCTGTCCGGCGGCGGCGAGGCCCGCGGGTTCCGCGGCCATCTGGGCGCCCTGGCCCGGGGCCGGGTCACCACCGGGGCCGTCAAGATCGCCGGGATCGGCGCGACCGGGCTGGCGGCCGCGGCCCTGCTCGGGCGCGGCCGGGCCGACCTGCTGCTCGACGGCGCGCTCATCGCCGGTACGGCCAACCTGGTCAACCTGCTCGACCTGCGCCCCGGGCGGGCGGGCAAGGCGGTGCTGGCCGCCGGGGCCCTCCACCTGGCCGGGCCCGCCGCCCCGGCGGCTGGCGCGCTGTGCGGGGCGACCGCCGCCCTGCTCCCGGAGGACCTGGGGGAGCGGGCGATGCTCGGCGACGCGGGGGCCAACGCGCTGGGGGCGCTGCTGGGCACGGTGGCCGCGGCGGGCCTGCCGCGGTCGGGCCGGATCGCGCTGCTGGCCGGGACGGCGGCGCTGACCGCCGCCAGCGAGGTCGTCAGCTTCACCCGGGTCATCGACGCCACCCCGCCGCTGCGCCGCATCGACCGCTGGGGGCGCCGTCCGGCCGCACGCGCTCCTGCCGGCGCCGCCGCCGACGGGGAGTGAGCGGTGCGCCTGCGCCGCCTCGGTGCGGGGGTCGCCGGGGCCGCCGCGCTGATCGCCGCGGTGACCGCGCTGGCCCGCCTGGCCGGCTTCGGGCGCACCGTGGTGTTCTCCCAGACGGTGGGGGACACCTGCGTGGGCACCGCCTACGTCACCGCCAACCAGCTGCCCACGGTCCTGTTCGAGGTCGCGATCGGCGGCGCGCTGGCCGGGATGGTGGTCCCGGTGCTGGCCTCGGCGGCGGCCCGGGGCGACCGCAGGCACGTGGCCGAGACCGCCTCGGCGCTGGTGACCTGGGTGGTGCTGGCGGCGGTGCCGCTGAGCGCCCTGCTGGCGGCGGCCGCGGTCCCCGCGATGGCGGCGATGCTGGGCCCCCTGCCCGGCTGCGACCGGGACGCGGTGCTGGCCCTGGCGGCGCGCTTCCTGGCGGTGTTCGCGCCCCAGGTGCTGTTCTACGGCCTGGCCGCGGTGCTGTACGGCGTGCTGCAGGCGCACCGGGCCTTCCTGGCCCCGGCCCTGGCCCCGCTGGTCTCCAGCCTGGTGGTGATGGCCGCCTACACGGCCTTCGTCCCGCCGGCCGGGCCCGACCGGGGCGACCCGGCGCGCCTTCCGGTCCCCGCCGAGCTGGTGCTCTCGGTCGGCACCACGCTCGGGGTGGCGGCGATGTTCCTGACCGTCGTGGTCCCGGTGGCGCGGCTGCGCCTGGGGCTGCGGCCGCGGCTGCGGTTCCCGCCCGGGGTGGGGCGCAGGGTGCGGTCGCTGGCGGCGGCCGCGCTGCTCCCTCTGGTGGCGATGCAGCTGAGCCTGCTGCTGTCGGTGGCGCTGGCCAACTGGGGCGGGGGCGCGGGGCAGGCGGTCCTGTACAACTACGCCTGGGCGCTGTTCACCCTGCCCTACGGGGTGGTGGCGGTGCCCATCGCGACCAGTGCCTTCACCGCGCTGTCGGTGCGCCACGGCGAGCGCGACACGGCGGGTTTCGCCTCGGTGCTCTCGGCCGGGGTGCGGGCCGTGGTGCTGCTCACCGGCGGCCTGGCCACGGCGCTCGCGGCGGCCGCCGGGCCGGTGGCCGAGCTCTTCGCCCGCCAGGACCCGCTCGCGCTGGAGCGCGCGCTGCCGGCCTACGCCCTGGGCATCGTCGGCTTCGGCCTGGTGGCGCTGCTGAGCCGGGCGCTGTACGCCTCCGGGCACGGGCGCCGCGCCGCGCTGGCGCAGATCGCCGGGTGGGCGGTGGTGATGGCGGCGGGCGCCGGGCTGGTGGCCGTCCTGCCGTCGGCGTGGACGGTGGCCGCGCTGGGCGCGGGGACCGCCGCGGGCCTGACCCTGGCGGCGGTGCTGCTGGCGGCCGGGGTGCGGGCGGCGCACGGCCCCGGGGCGCTGGCCGGGGCCGGGCGCTCGCTGCTGGCCGCGGCGCTGGGCGCGGGCTGCGGCTTCGCCGCCGGGTGGCATCTGGTGGGCCTGCTGGACTATTCGGGCGCCGGCCCCCTGGCGGCGCTGACGGCGGTGGCCGCCTCGGGCGGGGCGGCGCTGGCGGTGTTCGGCGCGGTGGCGGGCGCGGTGGACGTGCGCTCGGTGCGCGCGGCACTGGGGCGGTTGAGGGCGATGGCGGCGAGGAAGGGGGAGCAGGATGCGGATCGCACTGGTCCTGGGCACCAGTAGCGGCGGCGTGGGCAACCACGTGCGGTCGGTGGCGCGGCTGATGGCCGGGCGCGGGCACCGGGTGGCGGTGCTGGGCCCGGCCGAGGTGGGGGAGCGGTTCGCGTTCGAGCGCGCCGGCGCCCGGTTCGCGCCGGTGGAGATCGGCGCCGGCCCGCGTCCGCTGCACGACGCGGCGGCCGCCGCACGGCTGTCCGGGCTGCTCGCGGGGGCGGGCGTGGTGCACGCCCACGGGGTGCGGGCGGGGGCGATGTGCGTGGCCGCGGGCGCCCGCCCGCTGGCGGTGACCGTGCACAACGCGCCCCCGCGGCTGTCGGGGCCCCGGTCGCTGGTCTATCCGGCGCTGGAGCGGGTGGTGGCGCTGGGCGCCGACGCGGTGCTGGGGGTCTCCGGCGACCTGGTGGAGCGGATGCGCGCGCTGGGGGCGCGGCGCACCGGGCGCGCGGTGGTGGCCGCGCCGCCGATGCCCCCGCCCGCGCGCACCCGGGAGCGGGTGCGCGCGGACCTCGGCCTGTCGGGCGACCGTCCGCTGCTGCTGGTGGTGGCCCGGCTTGCCGAGCAGAAGGGGCTTCCGGTGCTGCTGGACGCGCTGCCCGGGGCCGCCGGGGGCGGAGCGGACCCGCTGGTGGCGGTGGCGGGGGAGGGGCCGCTCCGCCCCGTGCTGGAGCGCCGCATCGCCGCCGAGGGTCTTCCCGTGCGCCTGCTGGGCCACAGCGGCGACGTGGCGGGCCTGCTCGCCGCGGCGGACGCGTTCGTGCTGCCCAGCTGGTGGGAGGGGCCCTCGCTGGTGGTGATGGAGGCGCTGCGCGCCGGGCTGCCGGTGGTGGCGACCCGGGTGGGCGGGATCGCCGACCTGTACGAGGACTGCGCGCTGCTGGTGCCGCCGGGGGACCCCGCCGCGCTCGCGGCGGCGGTGCGGCGGGTGCTGGAGGAGCCGGGCCTGTCCGCGCGCCTGGCCTGCGCGGCCCGCGCGGCCGCGGCGGGGCTGCCGACCGAGGAGGACGCCGCCGACCAGCTGGAGGGGACCTATGCCGGGCTGGCGCGAAGGTGACGCATTCGACGCGACATTCGCCGGCACCGTGTTCCCGGAGGTCGCTTTCGATGGCATGATGAGAAGTGGATCCGCGGAGGCGCGGGGTTTCGTCCTGCGTTCCTCCTCGTGGTCCGT
This sequence comes from Nocardiopsis baichengensis YIM 90130, assembly GCF_000341205.1. NCBI lineage: Bacteria > Bacillati > Actinomycetota > Actinomycetes > Streptosporangiales > Nocardiopsidaceae > Nocardiopsis > Nocardiopsis halophila. The sequence continues at coordinate 24,532 of NZ_ANAS01000040.1, forward strand.
CGTGAGGGGAGTATCCCTGTCCGACGGCGGTGTCGTCATCACGGTCCGTAAAGGCGCGGGCCCGGTGCCGCCGGTCCCGGAGTCGAGCCAGCCCATCGGCCGTGCCACCGGGGCGGGAGAGACCTCCGGTTGGCAAGCGTGCCCGAACTGACCGAGGCCGCTCGACCGGAGGAGAGATCTTCAGCATGGACGTCCCCACCTGGGTGTGGTTCGCCACCATCGGCGCGATGGTCGCCATCCTCGCCGTCGACCTGGCCATCGTCGACCACCCGTGGAGCAAGAAGAGCGGCCCCAAGGAGTTCGGCGTCAAGCAGGCCGCCTGGTGGGCGGCCTTCTACATGGCCGTCGCGGTGCTCTTCGGCCTCGGTGTCTGGTACTTCGGCGGCGGGACCGCCGCGGGCGAGTACTTCGCCGGCTTCCTCACCGAGAAGAGCCTGAGCGTCGACAACCTCTTCGTCTTCTACCTGATCATCGGCGCGTTCTCGGTGCCCAAGAGGTACCAGCACGAGGTGCTGCTGGTGGGGATCGTCATCGCGCTGGTCATGCGCGGCGCCTTCATCGCCGTGGGCGCCCAGGCGATCAACGCCTGGAGCGAGGTGTTCTACCTCTTCGGCGCGTTCCTCATCTACACCGCGGTCAAGATCGTCCGCGACCACATGAAGGGCGACGAGGAGGACAAGGACTACACCGACAGCTTCGCCGTGCGCATGGTCCGCAAGGTGTGGCCGGTGGCCGACGACTACCACGGCGCCAAGCTCACCGTGCGCCTGGACGGCCGCCGCCACGTCACCCCGATGCTCATGGTGATCGTCGCGATCGGCGTCACCGACCTGGTCTTCGCGGTCGACTCCATCCCCGCGATCTTCGGCCTGACCCAGGACGCCTACATCGTCTTCACCGCCAACGCCTTCGCGCTGCTGGGCCTGCGCCAGCTCTACTTCCTGCTGGCGGGGCTGATGGACCGGCTGGTCTACATCAGCTGGGGGCTGTCGATCATCATGGCCTTCATCGGCGTCAAGATGGTCCTGCACGCCCTGCACGAGAACGGGGTGCACGTGCCCGACATCGGCATCGCCACCTCGCTGACCGTCATCATCGGCGTGATGACCGTCACCGTCGTGGCCAGCCTGCTCAAGTCCCGCGGCGCGACGGCCGCGGTCGCCTCCGGCGGGCAGGACTCCGAGGACGCGAAGGCCGACCGGAACGGCTGAACCTCGAACGGATGTTCGTCTATAGTTGGTGGCGCCCGCCGGTCCCGGCGGGCGCCGCGTCGCGTCCAGGGCCTGGAAGAATCCCCGCCCGTGACGCGTTGACCAGGAAGGCCGCGGCCCACGCGGGACGCTCGCGCCGAACGGCGCCCATACGTCACCGCCCCCCTCTAGGCTTGAGGGCCGCAGCCTTCGACGTCCCAGCGCGCCTCGGGCGCGCCCGTGCCGATCAGGCGGATGGAGCGACATGGCCGACCAGCTGGTGATCCGGGGAGCCCGCGAGCACAACCTCAAGGACGTCTCGCTGGACCTGCCCCGGGACGCGATGATCGTGTTCACCGGGCTGTCCGGATCGGGCAAGTCCTCGCTGGCCTTCGACACGATCTTCGCCGAGGGCCAGCGGCGCTACGTGGAGTCGCTGTCGGCCTACGCGCGCCAGTTCCTCGGGCAGATGGACAAGCCCGACGTCGACTTCATCGAGGGCCTGTCCCCGGCGGTCTCGATCGACCAGAAGTCCACCAGCCGCAACCCGCGCTCCACGGTGGGCACCATCACCGAGGTCTACGACTACCTGCGCCTGCTGTGGTCGCGCATCGGCGTGCCGCACTGCCCCGAGTGCGGCAGGGCGATCGCCCGGCAGACCCCGCAGCAGATCGTCGACCGGGTCCTGGAGCTGCCCGAGGGCACCCGCTTCCAGGTGCTGGCGCCGCTGGTGCGCGGGCGCAAGGGCGAGTACGCCGAGCTCTTCAAGGACCTGCAGACCAAGGGCTACACCCGGGCCGTGGTCGACGGGGCGTCGGTGCGCCTGGACGAGGCCCCGGCGCTGAAGAAGACCGAGAAGCACGACATCGCGGTGGTGGTGGACCGCCTCACCGTCAAGGGGTCGGCCAAGAAGCGGCTGACCGACTCGGTGGAGACCGCGCTGAAGCTGGCCGGGGGCACCATCGTGCTCGACTTCGTCGACGCCGAGCAGGGCTCGGCCGACCGGGAGAAGGTCTTCTCCGAGCACCTGTACTGCCCCTACGACGACCTGTCGTTCGAGGAGCTGGAGCCGCGCTCGTTCTCCTTCAACTCCCCCTACGGCGCCTGCCCCGAGTGCGCGGGCCTGGGCACCCGCATGGAGGTCGACCCCGAGCTGGTCGTTCCCGACCCGGAGCGGACCCTCGCCGAGGGCGCCATCGGCCCCTGGTCGGGCGGGCACGCCGCCGAGTACTTCGGCCGCCTGATGCAGGCGGTCGCCGACGCCATGGGCTTCGACCTGGACACCCCCTGGGAGCGGCTGCCGCGCAAGGCGCGCAAGGCCCTGCTGGAGGGGCACGACACCCAGGTGCACGTGCGCTACCGCAACCGCTACGGGCGCACCCGCTCCTACTACACCTCCTATGAGGGCGTGATCCCCTGGATCAAGCGCCGCCACTCCGAGAGCGAGAGCGACTCCAGCCGCGAGCGGCTGGAGGGCTACATGCGCACGGTGCCCTGCCCCGCCTGCGAGGGCAAGAGGCTCAAGCCGGTGGTGCTGGCGGTCAAGGTCGGCGGCGCCTCCATCTCCGAGGTGGCCGCGCTGCCGCTGGACGAGGCCGCGGAGTTCCTGCGGAGCCTGGAGCTGAGCGAGCGCGACCAGGTGATCGCCGCCCAGGTGCTCAAGGAGATCAGCGCCCGCCTGGGCTTCCTGCTCGACGTGGGCCTGGACTACCTGAGCCTGGAGCGCTCGGCCGGGTCGCTGTCGGGCGGGGAGGCCCAGCGCATCCGGCTGGCCACCCAGATCGGGTCGGGCCTGGTGGGGGTGCTGTACGTGCTGGACGAGCCCTCCATCGGGCTGCACCAGCGGGACAACTTCCGCCTGCTGGAGACCCTGCGGCGGCTGCGCGACATCGGCAACACCCTGATCGTCGTCGAGCACGACGAGGACACCATCCGGGCCTCGGACTGGGTGGTCGACATCGGCCCCGGCGCCGGCGAGCACGGCGGCTCGGTGGTGGTCTCGGGCACCGTCAAGGAGCTGCTGGACAGCACCGACTCGGCCACCGGCGACTACCTGGCCGGGCGCCGGCGCATCGAGGTGCCGCAGGTGCGCCGCCCCCGCGGCAGGGCCGAGCTGGTGGTGCGCGGCGCCCGGGAGAACAACCTCAAGGGCGTCGACGTCGCCTTCCCGCTGGGCGTGTTCACCGCGGTGACCGGGGTGTCCGGGTCGGGCAAGTCCACCCTGGTCAACGAGATCCTGTACAAGGTGCTGGCCAAGGAGCTGCAGGGCGCCCGCTCGGTGCCCGGGCGGCACGTTCGGGTCAACGGCCTCAACCAGGTCGACAAGGTCGTGCACGTCGACCAGAGCCCCATCGGGCGCACCCCGCGCTCCAACCCGGCCACCTACACCGGGGTGTGGGACCACGTCCGCAAGCTCTTCGCCCAGACCACCGAGGCCAAGGTGCGCGGCTACCAGCCGGGCCGGTTCTCCTTCAACGTCAAGGGCGGGCGGTGCGAGGCCTGCTCCGGCGACGGCACGCTCAAGATCGAGATGCAGTTCCTGCCGGACGTGTACGTGCCCTGCGAGGTGTGCCACGGGGCGCGCTTCAACCGGGAGACCCTGGACGTGCACTACAAGGGCAAGAACATCGCCGAGGTCCTGGACATGACCATCGAGGACGCGCTGGACTTCTTCGAGCCCATCACGGCGATCCGGCGGCACATGCAGACCCTGAACGACGTGGGGCTGGGGTACGTGCGGCTGGGCCAGCCGGCGACCACCCTGTCCGGAGGCGAGGCGCAGCGCGTCAAGCTCGCCACCGAGCTGCAGCGCCGCTCGACCGGGAGCACGGTCTACGTCCTGGACGAGCCCACCACCGGGCTGCACTTCGAGGACATCCGCAAGCTGCTGGGGGTGCTGGACCGGCTGGCCGACGCGGGCAACACGGTGATCGTGATCGAGCACAACCTGGACGTGATCAAGACCGCCGACCACATCATCGACATGGGCCCCGAGGGCGGCTCGGGCGGCGGCACCGTGGTGGCCGAGGGCACCCCCGAGGAGGTCGCCCGGGTCGAGGGCTCCTACACCGGCCGGTTCCTCGCCGAGATCATGTGAGGCGGCGCAGCGCCAGTTCGGCGTAGAGGCGTGCACCGTCGGACAGCACGCCCTCGTCGAAGCGCGCCCCCGCCGAGTGGTTCGGGGCGGCGGTGGCGGGGTCGCGGCCGGCGGGGCAGGCGCCGAGCGAGAGGTAGGCGCCGGGGACCTCGTCGAGCACGTGGGCGAAGTCCTCGGAGGCGGGCAGCGGGCGCGGAAGCCGGGCGTAGCGGTCCTCGCCGAACACCTCGCGCACGGTCGCGGCCGCGAAGGCGGTCTCCTGCGGGTCGTTCCGGGTGACCGGGTACCCCCGGTCGGTGCCGGCCTCGACCTCCACCCCGTGGGCGGAGGCGATGCCGCGGGCCGTGCGCTCGATCGCCTCACACATCCGGCCGCGGGCCTGGGCGGAGTAGGAGCGCAGGGACAGCGTCACCTCGGCCCGCGCGGGGACGGCGTTGTCCGCCTCGCCCGCGTGGACCGCGGTCACGGTCGCCACCACCGGGTCGAAGGGGTCGACGGCCGCGTCGACGGCGGTGTGCACCGCGTTCGCGGCGGCGCAGGCGGCGTGGACGGGGGAGCGGGCGGTGTGCGGCATCGCGCTGTGGCCGCCGGCGCCGGTGAAGGCCAGGCGCATGGTGTCCGAGGCGCCGAGGACCACCCCGGGCCGGGACACGAACAGCCCGCTCGGCAGCATCGACGCCACGACGTGCAGGGCGTAGGCGGCGACCGGCCGCTCGCCCGCGGCCTCCAGCACCCCCTCGCGGACCATCAGCTCCGCGCCGCCGGCGCCCTCCTCCCCGGGCTGGAACATGAAGACCACGGACCCGGCGGGGTCGGCCTCGCGGAGCAGGCGCGCCGCGCCGACGAGCATGGCCGTGTGCATGTCGTGACCGCAGGCGTGCATGGCCCCGGGGTGCTGCGAGACGAAGGGCCCCTCGCCCTCCTCGGTGATCGGCAGGGCGTCCATGTCGGCGCGCAGCAGCACGGCCGGCCCGGGCCGGGAGCCGCGCAGGACGGCGGTCACCGAGGAGAGCCCCTCGCCGGTGCGCAGTTCCAGGCCGGTGCCGTCGAGCGCGTCCAGGACCGCCTCCTGGGTGCGCGGGAGCCGCAGGCCCAGTTCCGGGATGCGGTGGAGCGTGCGGCGCAGGCGGACCAGGTCGCGGTGGAAGCGGGTGCCGGTGTGCATGGGATCCGTTTCGTTCGGGGAGGGGTCATCGCGGGGGCCGTCCGGGGAGCAGGCCCATGGACATCGCCGCGGCCACGGCGGTCGTCCGGTCGTGCACGTCGAGTTTGCGGAAGATGCGGCGCCAATAGGTCTTGACCGTCGCCTCGCTCAGGGAGAGTGCGCGGGCGGCGCTGGAGTTGGTCAGGCCGTGGGCGGCAAGCCCCATCACTTCGAGTTCGCGGACGCTCATCCGGACGCCGGGCGCGGCGGCGGGGGCGGGGCGGCCGCGGATGAGGCCCGCGCCCGCGGTGGCGGCGACCGCCACCGCGAGCTCGACCTCCTCCGCCGTCGCGCACCAGGGGATCGTCCCGGCGGCGCCCTCGGCGGCCGGGGCGCCCGCCCGCCCGGGGTCCTCGCCGACCAGCAGCACCGATGCCGATTCACGTGAAATGTCACGCACGCGCCCGATCAATGACACGGTCGTGTTCCCCTGCACCGGCAGGATGACGACGTCCGGAAGGATCCTCTGGACCGATTCGAGTATTCTCGGCGCCAGGTACGCGATTCTCACGGTTTCCAACTTTTCGCTTACGGAGAGCGCGGAGACCAGTCCGTAGCATCCGATCGACCCGTCATCGGCGACGACCACCCGGGGAGCGCGCCGCCCCGCGATCCTTTCCGGGCCGGAACGTGTCGATGTCATCTTCATTCTCCTGGGGAGAGTTATGGCTGCACCTGCCGGAACACGCTCGGGGCCGGATCCGTACGGCCCCGCGGGGGCGACTCAAGGAAACCCGCTCCGGGGCGCCGGCGGCCAGTTCCGCCCGGCGGCAGCCTTATCGCGCCGGAGAGACCGCCGGGCCCACGGAAAGGCCGGGTGAGATGCGCGGCGAAGGGGGCGGAGCGGAATCGGACTTCGGGGCGCTGCTCCTGGGGCACCGGCGTGCGGCGGGGATGTCGCAGAAGCGGCTGGCCCGGGCCTCGGGGATGAGCGTGCGCGCGCTCCGGGAGCTGGAGCACGGGCGGGCGCGTGCGGCCCAGCGCCGGTCGGCGGAGGTCCTGGCCGAGGCGCTGGGGCTGCAGGGCGGTGAGCGGGAACGGTTCCTGATCGTCGCGGAGCTCGGCCGGCGCCGCGGCGGCGCCCGGGACGCCGAGCCCCTGGAGACCTGCGGCCTGCCTCCCCGCGTCCCCCGCCTGGTCGGCCGCCACCGCGAACTGGACCGCCTGCGCGCCGAGGCCGCGTCCGGCGGCGCGGTGGTCGTGTCCGGCCCGCCCGGGGTGGGCAAGACCGCCCTGGCGGTCGCGGCCGCGCACGCGTTGGCCGGGGAGTTCCCCGACGGCGCCTTCGCGGTGGACCTGCGGGGCATGGACGAGCGGCCGGTCGCCGCGCGGGCGGCGCTGGAGCGGCTGCTGCGCGCGCTGGGCGTGCCGGGCGTGCGCGTCCCCGGGAGCGAGGCCGAGCGTTCGAGCCTGCTGCGCGCGCTGCTGCGGGAGCGCCGGGTGCTGCTCCTGCTGGACAACGCGGCACAGGAGGCACAGGTGCGCCCCCTGCTGGGGGCGGGCCCCGGGTGCCTGACCCTGGTGACGTGCCGCGGGGCGCTGGCCGGGCTGGAGCAGGTGCGGTGGATGCGCCTGGACCCCCTGGAGGGAGGGTCGGCGGTGGGCCTGCTGGCCGCGATCGCCGGCGCCGACCGGGTCGCGGCCGAGCCGGGGCGCGCCGAGGAGCTGGCGGCCCTGTGCGAGGGCCTGCCGCTGGCCGTGCGGATCGCCGGCAACCGGTTGGCCACGCGGCCGGACTGGTCGCTGGGCCACCTGGTGGACCTGCTCCGCGACGAGCGCACCCGGCTGCGGTCGCTGTCGGCCGGGGACCTGCAGGTGCGGCCGGCCTTCGAGATGTCCTACCGGCGCCTGGACCCGGCCGCCCGGCGGGTGTTCCGGCGGCTGGCCGCGGTCCCCGGGGCGGACTTCGGCGCCGAGCTGGCGGCGGTGGCGACCGGGGCGCCCCCCGAGCGGGTGCGCGGCCACCTGGACGCACTCGCCGACGCCGGGCTGCTCCAGCCCGCCGCGCCGCCCGGACGGTTCCAGTTCCACGACCTCATCCGGATCTTCGCGGCGGACCGCCTGGAGGCCGAGGAGCCCGGGCCGGAGCGGGAGCGGCTGCGTGACGGCCTGGTCGCCCACACGCTGGCCGCGGCGACCGCCGCCGCCCGGCTGTTCTTCCCCGACGTGCACCACAGCGGCCCGTTCGCCTCGCGGACCGAGGCCGCCGACTGGCTCGACCGCGAGGCCGCGAACTGGCTGGCCGCGCACCGCACCGCCGCCCGGCTGGGCCGCCACCGCGAGGTCCTCGACCTGGCCAGGGCGATGCACTGGTACTCCGACGGCCGGCTGCACGAGCGGCCCTGGGACGAGGTCTTCCGGGCGGGGGCCGAGGCGGCGCGGGCGCTGGGGGACCGCAAGGAGGAGGCCGCGCTGCTCAACTTCCTGGGCTGGGCCCAGTACCGGTGCCTGGACGAGAACGAGGCCGGGCTGGCCACGCACACCGCGGCGCTGGAGATCGCCCGCGAGGTCGGCGACCGGCGCGAGCAGGCCTGGGCGCTGGCCTACATGGGGATGGAGCTGCAGCGGCTGGGCCGGATCACCGAGGCGCTGCGGACCGCCCGGCGGGCCTGCGCCCTGGCCGCCGAGTTCGGGTTCCTGGACGTGGGGATGCCGGCGCAGCACGCGCTGGGCCGGGTCCTGGCCGGCCTGGGGCGCTACCGGGAGGCGCTGCGGGTCCACGGCGAACTGCTCGAACAGGTGCGGCGGAACCGCCCGAACGAGGAGGCGCTGCGGCTGATGAGGGGGGTGACACTGGAGCACGTCGGGGACTGCCTCGCAGGTCTGAAGGACTGGCGCGCGGCGGGCGAGGCCTACCGCGAGGCCGGTGCGCTCCAGGTCGCCGGGGGCCTGCGGCACACCGGGCCCCGCCTGGCGGTGCTGGAGGCGGCGGCCCGGCGCAGGGCCGGGGAGCATGCGCGCGCCCGCTCCCTGCTGGAGGCGGCGGTCGCGGCGTCGGAGGGGCCGCTGGACCGGGACCGGCGCCGGGAGGCCCTGGCGGAACTGGCCCGCCTGTCCCGGGAGGGGTGAGCGGGGCGGGGCGGCCGGGGGACCCCGGCCGCCCCTGGGGCCGTCCGGGGGGACGGAGCCTCCTAGCTGCAGCAGCAGCAGGAGATCACGCTGCTGCTGCAGGCGGCCACCACCGGTTCGAAGTAGACGGCCTCTTCGCCGTAGGTGTCGACCTCGATCTCGGGCACCTCGGTCAGCGGTTCGGGCATTGCCTTCCTCCTGTTCTTCGCCGGTCCGGATGTGCGGTCAGGAACAGCAGCAGCAGCACACCAGGCTGCTGCTGCAGCCGGCCACCACCGGCTCGAAGTAGACGGCCTCTTCGCCGTAGGTGTCGACCTCGATCTCGGGCACCTCGGTCAGCAGTTCGGGCATTGCCTTCCTCCTGTTCTCCTTCTGAAAATGCCGCCGCGCGCGGCCGGCGGCGGAAATCAACGTAATCGGGCGCCCCCGGTGCGGCGAGTCGCCCGAAAGGATGACGCCGGAGAAGGGATCCGAGCCTTGCCCGCGCACCACCGGCTTGAGAAAGTCATGCGGACGCCGGATACCGAACAAATGGTGGTCATGAGAAGAGTGCACATATGAGCGCGCCGAGGACAAGGGTCTTTCTCATGGACGGGCGGGATTCCGTCCGGAGGGGGATGGCCGAGGCGGTCGCCGCCGCACCGGAGCTCGTCCCCGTCGACGCGGCCGCAGAGGCCGACCTCATCGTCCGGGACGTGTGCGGCTCGGGGCCGAGCGCCCCCGGGCCGGGACGTCCCGACGTCCCGTTGGTCGTGCTGTCGGTGGCCGCCGCCGACCGGGCGCCGGCGGGCTCCTTCGCCGCGGAGGCCGCCGCCCGGGAGGCCGCCGCCGTCGCCGGGGCCGACCGCTGGTGCGTGCTGCGGTGCGCGGCCTTCGGCGAGGAGCTCGCCTGGAACACCCGCTACACGGCCGAGGGCGGCCTGATGACGGCGTGGCGGCCCGGCGGCGCCCCATGGGTGGCCGCGGCCGACGTGGTCGCGCTGGTCGCGCGGCTGGCCTCGGCCCCGGAGCGCTGGAACGCGGCCTACGACGTGACCGGCCCCGAGCGGGTGCCGATGGACCGGGTCTGCAACCTGCTCCACGACCTGCACGGCCGCCCGCTGCACTACGTGCACCTGGAGCCCGAGGCCCTGGCCTCGGGCATGGAGCAGGCGGGGTTCGATCCCGCCTTCGCCGCGCGGCGCGCCGACTACATGTCCTGGACGACCTCGGGCCCGTGCCGCGAGGTGTCCCCCGTGCTGGCCGACGCGCTCGGCCGCCCCGCGACCCCGCTGTCCGACTACCTCGTACGATCCGCGCGGTCCGGTCTGACCGCCGCCCGCTAGACCCCAGGAGAGAAGCCTGCGCATGACCAGAACCGGAAGCAGAAGCTGGCTGGTGAACACCGAGGCCCGGGTGCTGGCCCACGGCCCGGACATCCTGATCCGGCGCGGCGGGCTGGTGTCCCGCTGCACCGGGGAGGGCATCGGCGAATTCGTCGTCGATCTGCTCGACAAGGCGGTCGAGGGCCGGGTGGTGCTCGACGCCGCCGGGGCCGATGAGGACCGGCGGGCCCGTTTCGAGGCGCTGATGGCGCGGCTCGTGGCCGGGGGCCTGTTCTTCGAGTCCGGCGTCGGCGGCGACGGGGAGGCCGACGACACCGACCCGGTCGCGGTGGGCCTGTGGCAGCGCGGCGGCGGCGCGGTGGAGCGCGCGGACGTCCAGGAGCGCCTGCGGACCCGGCCGGTCCGCGTGGTGGGCTCCTGCGGCCTGGCCGAGGACCTGCGCGCCGCGCTGGCCGGCGCCGGGCTGCAGATCGCGGCCGACGGCGCCCCGGCCGCGACCGCGGTGGTGGTGGGCGCCCACGAGGAGGACCCGGTCCTGACCGAGTGGAACGCCGCGCGCCTGGAGGAGGGGGCGCCGGACCCGTGGCTGGCCGTGGTGTCCTTCAACGGAGGGCAGGCCCTGGTCGGCCCCTGGGTGGTGCCGGGGGAGTCGGCGTGCTACGAGTGCTTCCTGCTGCGCCGGGCCTCGGTCTTCGGCGTGCACGAGGTGTCCGCGGCGCTGGCCGGGGCCGAGCCGGTGGGGCCGGTGTTCGACGGCTCCGCGCGCCACCCGGGGATGCGGCTGATCCAGACCGGGGCGGTGGTGGACCGGATCACCGAGCGCGTGGGCCTGCAGGACCGGTCGGGGCAGGCCGTGCCCGGCGGGGTGACGACGATCTCGCTGCGGCACGACGAGATCGGCATGGAGCACCACCGGGTGCTCCGGGTCCCCCGCTGCCCGCGGTGCTCGCCCTCCGCCGGCATCGGCTACCCGCAGGTCTGGTACGCGAAGGGGGCCGCGGAATGAGCACCGCCCTGGGCGCGCCCGCGCCGGCGGGCGGCACCGCCTGGACCCCGGCCGCCGAGGCCGAGCGGGTGATGTCGGCCTTCGTGTCGCCGGTGGCGGGGATCGTGCGCCGGATCTTCGAGCGCACCCGCGACACCGATGACCTGTACGCCTACTCGGTGGGCAGCGAGGCGTGCGACTCCCGGATCGTGCTGGGCACCGCGTGCAACCAGGTGAACGGGGGCGGCGGCCCCTCCCGGCAGGGGGCCTGGCTCGCGGCCGTCGGCGAGACCGTGGAGCGCTACAGCGGCGCGTGGGTCCCGTTCGACCTGCTGGAGTACGGGACCCGGCGTGAACTGTCGGGGCGCGGCCTGGAGTGCCTGTCCCCCGACGACTACACGCCCTTCGCCGACTGGCAGTACGACCGGCCGGACGCGGACCACGTCCGCTTCACCGAGCAGACCTGGATCCCGTGGGTGCAGAGCCGCAGGCTGGGCGACGGCGCCCTGGTGTGGATCCCCGCCCAGCCGGTGTACCTGCGCGCCGACCTGATGGACGTGAACCCGGTCGCCTACGCGACCAGCAACGGGCTGGCCTACGGCAGCACCGAGGACGAGGCGCTGGTGGGCGCCCTGCTGGAGCTGGTCGAACGCGACGCCGTCATGCTCGCCTGGTACAAGGCGCTGTCGATGCCGCTGATCGACCCCGCCTCGGATCCCGGTGTCGCCGCCTACCTGGAGCGGCACGTGGCCCCCACGGGCTGCCGGGCCTCGCTGGTCGACCTGAGCGTGTTCACCGGCGTGTCCACCGTGCTCGCCGTGGTGCGCAACGACGTGCCCGGTGCGGTCCCGCTGGGGCTGGGCGCCGCCGCCGACGCGTCGCCCGCGCGGGCCGCGACCAAGGCGGTCGCCGAGGCGGTCAGCACCCGGTCGTGGGCGGTCGCCAAGCGGCGCGCCGGCATCCGCGTCGACCCGGACTCGGACTTCGACGAGACCGTGCGCACCTTCGACGACCACATCGCCCTGTACGCCGGCGGGGAGCTGACCGGGCAGACCCGGTTCCTGGACGCCTCGGCCGAGCGCTCGTCCCTGGGGGACATGCCGCGGCTCCCCTCGGACGGCCCGGGGGAGCTGCGCGACGCGCTGGTCTCCCTGCTGGCCCGCGCCGGGATCGACCTGTACGCGGTCGACCTGACCAGCCCGGACGTGCGCGAGGCCGGCGGGCGCGTGGTCAGGGTGTTCTCACCGCAGCTGCGCGCCCTCGACGCCGGGTACCGCCGGCGCCTCCTGGGCGGCGAGCGCCTGCACGCCCGGCCCGCCGAGCTCGGGCTCGTGGAGCCCGGGGCGCAGGACTACGTCAACCCCGACCCCCACCCGTTCCCGTGACCGTTCCGGTGAAGGAGCCGAGATGACCGAGGTCGACACCTCCAACCTCGTCGACGTCGTCTACCAGTCGGAGGTTCCCGGTACGGGGGACCCCGCGGAGGACTACTTCGAGGCGTCCAAGATCCACCCCTCCAGCGTCCCCTGGGACATGCCCGGTGTGCTGCGGCTGGAGCGGTCGGAGCAGATGCGCGAGCTGACCACGCGCTCCACCCGCCGGTACGAGGGCAGGCCGGTCGTCCCGCTGCCCGCGCCGGCGCCGGCGGCCGCGCCGCTGGAGTCGGTGCTGGCCGCGCGGCGCAGCGCCGAGGCGTTCGGCGAGGGCGCTCTCGGCGAGGACGTGCTGGCGAGCCTGCTGGTGCGCTCCTACGGGATCACCGGGGCGATGGGCGGGCACACGCTGCGGCCGGCCCCCTCGGGCGGCGCCCTCTACCCGCTGGACCTGTACGTGGTCCCGCACCGGGTCGGCTCGCTGCGGGCGCAGGGGCGGTACCACTTCGACCCGTTCGGGCCCGTGCTCACCGACGTGGGCGACTGCGACCCACAGGCCCTGCGCACGGGGCTGAACGCGGGCAACCTCTCCGGTGAGCCCGCGCTCACCGTGGTGGTCTCCGCCGTGTTCTGGCGGTCGCGGTTCAAGTACGGGCAGCGCGCCCTGCGGTTCGTCCTGATGGAGGCGGGGCACGTGGTGCAGAACCTCCTGCTGCTCGCCGAGGCGCACGGGCTGGCCGCCCGGCCGGTCGGGGGCTTCTTCGACGGTCCGCTGACCGCGGCGATGGCCGACCACAACGGCGTGGACGACGCCCCGGTCTACGCGGTGCTGATCGGGCCCGCGGCCGCATGACGGGGGCCGCATGACGGGGATCGTCCTGGCGGCGCTCCACCTGGGCCTGCCCTGGGCGCTGCGCCTGGCCGGCGCGGGCCGGGCGCGGGCCGACGCGGTCTATCCGGCCGCCACCATCGTGCTCGGCCTGGCGGTTCTGCCGGCGGTGCCGTCCGCGGGGCCGCCCCCGGCCCCGCCCGGACCGGCGTGGGTCCTCGTCGCGGTGGCGGCCGTGTCGGCGGCGGCCGGCGCGGGGATCCCCCTCGCGGCGGCCGCGGCGGCGGGCCGCCCGAGGCGGTTCGTCCGGCGCCCCGGGCGGCCGGTGCGTACGGTCCTGTGCGCCGCGGCCGAGGAGGTGCTGTGGCGGCTCGCGGCGCTGGGCGGCCTCGTGCAGGCCGGCGTGCCCACGGTCCCGGCCGCCGCGCTGTCCCTGGTCGGCTTCGCCCTGCTGCACGTCCCGCGGAACGGGTGGAGGGTGCTGCCCTACCAGCTCGTGTTCGGCGCCGTCCTGACGGTGCTGGCGCTCTCGGGCGGGCTGCTCGCCGCCGTGCTGTGCCATGGCGTGCACAACCTCGTCATGGGCGCGACCGCCCGCCGGCCGCGCCCCCCGGCCCCCGGGGGGCCGGCCGCCCCGGCCGGCCTGCCGCCCAGCCGGTCCTGGGGCGGCTGAGGCCGGGTGTCGTCCCCGGTGTCGTCCGATGAGGCGACTGGGCGGCCCATGGCACCGTTCGGTTCGATCGGGGTATGTCCTTCGCCTCTGCCGCCGTCGCCCTGGGCAACGCCGCCTGCGCGACGCCCACACCGTCACCCAGCAGGTGCAGATGACCTCCCGCGTCTACCCCCTCTACGGGCGGCTCCGCTTCGGCGCCGGCCTCGACGTCTCCGCGCTCCGCCACGCCACCTGACCCGTAGGCTGGGGGCGTGGAGAGTGCACAGAGGGAGTGGCCGCTGTTCGGGCGGCGGGTGGTCGCCCGGGTCGTCGACCTGGCCGTGGCGACCGGCATCAACCTGGCGGTGAGCGCGGGGCTGGACCCGGTCCTGCCCGGCGGGGCCGGTGTCGCGTCGCCGTCGCTGCTGTCGGGGATCGTGCTGGCGGTGGCGGCGTTCGCGGTCTACACCGGGTACGAGGTGGTGCTGACCGGGATGTACGGCGCCACCCCCGGCAAGCTGCTGCTGAAGGTCCGCCTGGACCCCGAGCCGCCCGCCCCCAAGGCGGTGCTGATCCGCTCGACGGTGCTGTTCGGGTACCTACTGGTGTACTTCGTCCCGCTGGTGAACCTGATCGCGCTCATGGTGTCCATCTACGCGCCGTTCTCGGCTCTGGTGGACCGGCCGGGGCACCGGGGGCTGCACGACCGGCTCGCGGGGACGGGCGTGGTGCCGCGGCTCGGTAAAGTCGGGCCATGAGCTACCCGCAGGCGCATCCGGTCTCGTCGGCCCCTGAGCGCCTTCCGCTCGCCTCGTGGGGCCCACGGGCCCTGGGGCGCCTGGTCGACACGGTGGTGGTGGCCCTCCCGGCGTTCCTGGTGGCGGCGCTGCTGGGGCTGATGATGACCGGGATGCTGGCCCTGGCCGGCGGGCGGGACCTGTCGTCCAGCTTCGGGATCCTGACCTCGGTGGCGGCCTTCCTGACGGGGGCGGCCTACGAGGCGGTGTGCATCACCCGGTGGCGGATGACGCTGGGCATGCGCCTGGCGGGGCTCCGGGTGGGCCCGCTGGCGGGGGCGGGGTACCCCGGCCCGCTGCCGGTGATGGCCTCGGCCGCCCGCGGCGCCCTGCTGTGGGCGCCGGTGATCTTCGCCTTCTCCGCCCCGGCCATGGGGGCCCTGGCCCTGCTCGGCGCGGTGCTGTTCGGCCTGTGGCCGCTGTGGGACCGCCCCAACCGCCAGGGCCTGCACGACAAGGTGGCGGGCACCGTGGTCCTGACCGTCCGCTGACGGGCGGGGGATGTCACGGCACCCCCGTGAGGGGCGTAGAGTGCCTCCCGGTGGTACTACACCGCGTAGTAGAAGGCGCGGTGGTGCGGAAAGGAGCCGTGCATGGGCGCGGGGGGAACGTGCTGCGGGATGACGCGGCGCAGGATGCTCGGGACCGCAGGGGCGGCCGGGGCGGCCGCGCTGGGGGCCGCCGGGTGCGGCGGCGACGAGCCGGAGCCGCAGGACGCGCTGGCCGGGACCGTGGTGGCGCAGACCGGTGAGGTGCCCGAGGGCGGCGGCACCGTGATCGTGCGGGGCAAGCTGGTGCTCACCCAGCCCGAGAAGGGCGACTACCGGGCCTTCAGTGCCGTGTGCACGCACGCCGGCTGCACCGTCCAGGAGGTGGAGGAGAACATCCACTGCCTGTGCCACGGCAGCGAGTTCGACATCGCCACGGGCGAGCCGGTGGCGGGCCCGGCCACCGAGCCGCTGGAGCGGTTCGACGTCACGGTGGACGGCACCGACATCACCCTGGACGGCCCGCAGGACGCCTGACGGGCAGGTCCCGGCGGGCGGCTACTCGCCGCCGTCGCCGTCCCCGCCGTCGCCGCTGCGCGCCTGCTGCTGGTCGGCCAGGGACCCGTCGGGCGCCTGGGCCGACCGGCCCCGGGCGGGCACCGCGGCGAAGGCGGCGCCCCGGGCCCCGTTCGCGGGCTCCCGGCCGGCGCGGGCCGGGCGCGCCGAGCGGCCGAAGGCCTCCTCGTCCATCGCGATGAACTCGGTGCGGCGGCGCGGCAGCGCCTCGGGGTAGTTCTCGGCGATGAAGGCGATCAGGTGCTCGCGCAGATCGCAGGACAGGTCCCAGCGGGCGTCGGAGTCGGCGGTGGTCACCACCGCGCGCAGCTCGACCACGCCCTCCAGCACGTCGGTGGCCTGCACCGACCAGCGGCGCCCGTCCCACAGCGGGTGGGAGGAGACGTAGGCGCCCACCTCGCGGCGGACCTCCTCGATCGGCACCTCCCAGTCCACCCGCAGCATCACCCACCCGGTGATCTCGGTGCCCTCCTTGGTCCAGTTCTCGAAGGGCTTGGTGGTGAAGTCCGAGACCGGCACCACCAGGCGCCGCTCGTCCCAGGTGCGCACCGTGACGTGGGTGAGGCTGATCTCCTCCACCCGGCCCCACTCGCCCTCGAAGACCACGATGTCGTTGATCCGCAGCGCGTCGCCGAAGGTCAGCTGCAGCCCGGCGAAAAGGTTGCCCAGCGTCGACTGGGCCGCCACACCGGCCACGATGCCGATCAGGCCCGCCGAGGTGAGCAGCCCGGCGCCCAGCGGCCGCACCGAGTCGAAGGTGAACAGCACCGCGGCGGTGGCCAGCACCACGATGACGCCGGTCACCATCCGCCGGGTCAGCCGCACCTGGGTGCGCAGCCGGCGCGCCCGCCGGTCGGCGTCGTCGTTGCTGTCGGCCAGCCGCGCCAGCACCGCGTCGGTGACCGCGTAGGCCGCCGAGGTCGCCAGCCAGGTGATGCCGATGATCATGGCGATCGCCAGGGCGTGGGTGATCGGCCCGTACAGCGACCGGTCCTCCATCTCCGCCACGCTCGGCAGCGAGAGGTTCACGCCGACGGCGGCCGCCGCGACGTAGGCCGAGTAGCGGCACCGCCTGACCAGGTACCCGGCCAGGCTCCACACCTTGGCGAGCTGGTGGGTCAGCAGCCAGTGCACGACCGCCACCAGGCCCATCGAGACCAGCACCGACACCGCGATGCCCGTCCACTGCATGAGGTCCACGGCTCGTCAGTCCTCCCTATCCGGGGTCGTGCCCAACCTAGGGCATCCGGATGCTGAATCGTGACGTTTAGGGCGTCGTGGACGACGCTGTCCGGCATGACGGGCGTTACGGCCGATTGGTCGATCGTCCCCGGGGCCGACCACAATGGAGCCATGACGGTCCGACCCCATCTGCGCCCCCGCCCGGGTTCGATCCCGACCTCGCCCGGGGTATACCGCTTCCGTGACGAGCACGGGCGGGTCATCTACGTGGGCAAGGCGAAGAACCTGCGCGCGCGGCTCTCCTCCTACTTCCAGGACTTCGCCGCGCTGCACCCCCGCACGCAGACCATGGTCTCCACCGCCGCCGACGTCGACTGGACCGTCGTCGGCACCGAGGTGGAGGCCCTGCAGCTGGAGTACTCCTGGATCAAGGAGTACGACCCCCGCTTCAACG
This sequence comes from Nocardiopsis baichengensis YIM 90130, assembly GCF_000341205.1. NCBI lineage: Bacteria > Bacillati > Actinomycetota > Actinomycetes > Streptosporangiales > Nocardiopsidaceae > Nocardiopsis > Nocardiopsis halophila. Next base: position 41,753 of record NZ_ANAS01000040.1, read on the forward strand.
TCAAGTACCGCGACGACAAGAGCTACCCCTACCTGGCCGTCACCATGGGCGAGGAGTTCCCCCGGGTGCAGGTCATGCGGGGGGCCAAGCGCAAGGGGGTGCGCTACTTCGGCCCCTACGGCCATGCCTGGGCCATCCGCGAGACCGTCGACCTGCTGCTGCGGGTGTTCCCGGTGCGGACCTGCTCGGCCGGGGTGTTCCGGAGCGCCCGGAACAGCGGCCGCCCCTGCCTTCTGGGCTACATCGGCAAGTGCTCGGCCCCGTGCACCGGAAAGATCGGCGCCGAGGAGCACCGGGAGCTGGCCGAGGACTTCTGCTCCTTCATGGCCGGGGACACCGGGCGCTTCATCCGCGCGCTGGAGGGCTCGATGCGCCAGGCCGCGCAGGACCAGGAGTACGAGCGGGCCGCCCGCATCCGCGACGACGTGCAGGCGCTGCGCACCGCCCTGGAGAAGCAGTCGGTGGTGCTGTCCGACTCCACCGACTGCGACGTCATCGCCTTCGCCGAGGACCCCCTGGAGGCCGCGGTCCAGGTCTTCTACGTGCGCGGCGGCCGCATCCGCGGGCGCCGCGGCTGGGTGGTGGACAAGGTCGAGGACGTGGGCACCGGCGGCCTCGTCGAGCGCTTCCTGGCCCAGGCCTACGGAGGCGGGGACGCCGGCGGCGCCGAAGGCGCGGCCGTGCCGCGCGAGGTGCTGGTCTCGGCCGAGCCCGCCGACCGCGACGCGGTCGTGGCATGGCTCACGGAGCTGCGGGGGGCGCGGGTGGACCTGCGGGTACCCCAGAGGGGCGACAAGAAGACCCTGCTGGAGACCGTGGGCAAGAACGCCGACCAGGCCCTGGCCCGGCACAAGACGCAGCGGGCCGGGGACCTGACCACGCGCAGCCGCGCCCTCCAGGAGGTCCAGGAGGCGCTGGACCTGCCCGAGGCCCCGCTGCGGATCGAGTGCTTCGACATCTCCAACCTGATGGGCGAGCACGTGGTCGCCTCGATGGTGGTCTTCGAGGACGGCCTGGCCCGCAAGAAGGAGTACCGGCGCTTCTCCATCCGCGGCACCGCCAAGGGCGACCGCGAGCAGCACGACGCCGCCTCGATGTACGAGGTCGTCCACCGCCGCTTCACCCGCTACCTGGAGGAGGGGGCCAAGAGCGGGGAGCTGGCCACCATGGGCGAGGAGGGGCCCACGGCCGGGGAGGCGTCCGAGGGCGAGGGGGCGGCTCCCGGCAGATTCGCCTACCCGCCTAACCTGGTGGTCGTGGACGGGGGCCGCCCGCAGGTGGAGGCGGCCCGCCGGGCGCTGGACGACCTGGGCATCGACGACGTCGCGGTGTGCGGCCTGGCCAAGCGGCTGGAGGAGGTCTGGCTGCCCGGCGAAGAGGACCCGGTGATCCTCCCGCGCGCGGGGGAGGGGCTGTACCTGCTGCAGCGGGTGCGCGACGAGGCGCACCGGTTCGCCATCGCCTACCACCGCAAGAAGCGCTCCCAGGCGCTCACCGGCAGCGCGCTGGACGACGTCCCCGGCCTGGGGCCGGCCCGCCGGGCGGCGCTGATCAAGCACTTCGGTTCGGTCAAGCGGCTCAAGGCGGCGGGCCCCGAGGAGATCGCACAGGTGCCGGGGGTGGGCCGGGCCACCGCCGAGGCCGTGCACGCCCACCTCAACGGTGGACAGGAACGCAACGATGGGGGATGAGCTGTGATGGCGGAGGGACTCAGTGCGGATCTGCCGCCGGAGATCGTGATCGTCACCGGGATGTCGGGGGCGGGCCGCAGCACCGCCGCCCGGGCGCTGGAGGACCTGGACTGGTTCGTGGTGGACAACCTTCCGCCCGGGCTGCTGCCCACCATGATCGAACTGGCCGGGCGCACCCGCGGCGCGGTGCCCCGGGTGGCCGCCGTGGTGGACGTGCGCTCCATGGCCTTCACCGAGGACCTGCTGTCCACGGTGGAGGAGCTGCGCTCGCGCGGCATCACCGCCCGCGTGGTGTTCCTGGAGGCCGGCGACGAGGCGCTGGTGCGCCGCTTCGAGAGCGTGCGCCGCCCGCACCCGCTGCAGGGGGAGGGGCGGCTGACCGACGGCATCGCCCGCGAGCGCGAGACGCTGCGCGCCATCCGGGGCGAGGCCGACCTGGTGATCGACACCTCGCAGAGCAACGTGCACCAGCTCAAGGCCAAGGTGATCGGCTTCTTCGGGGAGGCCGAGGAGGCCCGCCCGCGCGCCAACGTGGTCTCCTTCGGCTTCAAGCACGGCCTGCCGGTCGACGCCGACCTGGTGCTGGACTGCCGCTTCCTGCCCAACCCGCACTGGGTGCCCGAGCTGCGCCCGCTCAACGGCCGGGACGAGCCGGTGCGCGACTACGTGCTGGCCCAGGGCGGGGCCAAGGAGATGCTGGACGCCTACACCGAGGTGCTGCGCCTGCTCATCGAGGGCTACCGGCGCGAGGGCAAGCACTACATGACGCTGGCGGTGGGCTGCACGGGCGGCAAGCACCGCAGCGTGGCCATGGCCGAGCGGTTCGGCGAGATCCTCGGCGAGCAGGGCGTGGAGGTGCACGTGGTCCACCGCGACGTCGGCCGGGAGTGAGGCCGGGGGCGTCGAATCGCGCAGTCGCCCGGGCGTGCCTACCATTGGGCCGGTGATGGCTATGGGAGCAGGCGCGGACTCCGGGCCGCCGCCCCGGGTGGTGGCCCTGGGCGGGGGGCACGGACTGTCGGCGTCCCTGCAGGCGCTGCGCCGGGTGACCACCGATCTGACCGCCGTGGTCACCGTCGCCGACGACGGGGGGTCCAGCGGGCGGCTCCGCCGCGAGCTGGGCGTGCTGCCCCCGGGCGACCTGCGCATGGCGCTGGCGGCGCTGTGCGGCGACGACGAGTGGGGGCACACCTGGAGCGAGGTGGTCCAGCACCGCTTCCGCAGCGAGGGGGAGCTGCACGGGCACGCGGTGGGCAACCTGCTCATCGTGGCGCTGTGGGAGCTGCTCGGCGACTCGGTGGCGGGCCTGGACTGGGTGGGCCAGCTGCTGGGCGCGCACGGGCGGGTGCTGCCGATGTCGTCGGTGCCGCTGGACATCGCCGCCGAGGTGGAGGGGGCCGACGCCGACCGCCCCGGCGAGGTGGTGACCGTGCGCGGCCAGGTGGCCTGCGCCAGCACCGGGGGGCGGGTGCGCTCGATCTCCCTGCTCCCGGAGTCGCCGCCGGCCTCGCCGCAGGCGGTCAAGGCGGTGCACGAGGCCGACTGGGTCGTCTTCGGCCCCGGCTCCTGGTTCACCAGCGTGCTGCCGCACCTGCTGGTGCCGGACCTGGCGCGGGCGCTGGTGGACACCGCGGCGCGGCGGGTGGTGGCGCTCAACCTGTCGCCGCAGCGCGGCGAGACCGACGGCTTCGCGCCCGAGACCTACCTGCGGGTGCTGGAGGAGCACGCCCCCGAGCTGGGGGTGGACGTGGTGCTGGCCGACCGCTCGGTGGTGCAGGACGCCGGGCCGCTGCGCGAGGCGGCGGCGCGGCTGGGCGGGGAGCTGGTGCTGGCCGACGTCGGGGTCGGCGACGGCAGCCCCCGTCACGACCCGGACCGCCTGGCCGCCGTGTTCGACCGGGTGTTCCGGGGCGCAGAGCAGTAGTGTGCCGTGGGAAGACGAGTTCCAGGGGGAGGACCGCATCCATGGCGATGACCGGCGTGGTGAAGGATGAGCTGAGCCGGCTGTCCGTGCTCAAACCGTGCTGCCGCAAAGCCGAGGTCTCCACGATCCTTCGCTTCACCGGTGGGCTGCACCTGGTGGGCGGGAGGATCGTGATCGAGGCCGAGCTGGACACCGGGGCGGCCGCCCGTCGGCTGCGCCGTGACATCTCCGAGGTCTTCGGCCACGAGTCCGAGGTGGTGGTGCTGGCCCCCAGCGGGCTGCGCAAGGGCAACCGGTACGTGGTCCGGGTGATCAAGGACGGCGAGAGCCTGGCCCGGCAGACCGGGCTGATCGACAACAACGGGCGCCCGGTGCGCGGGCTGCCCCGGCACGTGGTGGCCGGCGGCTCCTGCGACGCCGAGTCGGCCTGGCGGGGGGCGTTCATCGCGCACGGCTCGCTGACCGAGCCGGGGCGGTCGATGTCGCTGGAGGTGACCTGCCCGGGCCCGGAGGCGGCGCTGGCGCTGGTGGGGGCGGCCCGCCGGCTCAAGGTGCACGCCAAGGCGCGCGAGGTGCGCGGGGTGGACCGGGTGGTGGTGCGCGACGGCGACTCCATCGGGGCGCTGCTCACCCTGCTGGGCGCCCACCAGAGCGTGCTGGCCTGGGAGGAGCGGCGGATGCGCCGCGAGGTGCGGGCCACCGCCAACCGGCTGGCCAACTTCGACGACGCCAACCTGCGGCGCAGCGCGCGGGCGGCGGTGGCCGCGGGCGCGCGGGTGGAGCGGGCGCTGGAGATCCTCGGCGATGAGGCCCCCGACCACCTGGTGGCGGCCGGCCGGCTGCGGCTGGCGCACAAGCAGGCCTCGCTGGAGGAGCTGGGCCAGCTGTCCACGCCCCCGCTGACCAAGGACGCGATCGCCGGGCGGATCCGGCGGCTGCTGGCCATGGCCGACAAGCGCGCGTGTGACCTTGGTATCGCCGGCACCGACGCCAACCTGACCCCGGACATGCTCGCCTGCTGAGCGTGTGAATCGGTGTGAAGGAATCAGAATTCTTCCCGGTCACCCCGGGTGCGGGTGTTCGCCTTTGTGAGGGGCGGGCGGCCTGCGAAAACTTCTGAAAATGGTCTAGTCCTCTGCTCGCGGACGGTGCCACACTGGGCCCGGCGCCGCCGCGGGGCGATAGGCTCGGCCCTGACAACCCCCCGGCGCTCTTTATCCCCGCCCGCGCGAACGAACGTGAGGAGACTGGTTACCGTGACCATCCGTGTAGGCGTGAACGGTTTCGGTCGGATCGGCCGCAACTTCTGGCGCGCCGCCCAGGCCGCCGGCAGCGAGGTCGAGATCGTCGCGGTGAACGACCTCACCGACAACGCCACCCTGGCGCACCTGCTCAAGTACGACTCGGTGCTGGGCACCCTGGACGGCGACGTCGAGGTGGGCGAGGACTCCATCCGGGTCGGCAGCACCACCATCAAGACCCTGGAGCAGCGCGACCCGGCCCAGCTGCCCTGGGGCGAGCTGGGCGTGGACGTCGTCATCGAGTCCACCGGCCGGTTCACCAACGCCGAGGACGCCAAGAAGCACATCCAGGCCGGCGCCAAGAAGGTCATCGTCTCCGCCCCGGCCAAGGGCGAGGACATGACCGTCGTCATGGGCGTGAACGACGACACCTACGACCCGGCCAAGCACCACGTCATCTCCAACGCCTCGTGCACCACCAACTGCGTGGCGCCGATGGCCAAGGTCCTGCTCGACTCCTTCGGGATCACCAAGGGCCTGATGACGACGGTCCACGCCTACACCAACGACCAGGTCATCCTGGACTTCCCGCACAAGGACCTGCGCCGGGCCCGCGCCGCGGCCGCCAACATCATCCCCACCAGCACCGGTGCCGCCAAGGCGACCGCCCTGGTGCTGCCCGAGCTCAAGGGCAAGCTGGACGGCATGGCCATGCGCGTCCCGGTGCCGGACGGCTCGGTCACCGACCTGGTGGTGGAGCTGGAGCGGGAGGTCACCTCCGAGGAGGTCAACGCAGCGTTCAAGGCCGCCGCCGACGGCCCGCTCAAGAACGTGCTGCGCTACACCGCCGACCCGATCGTCTCCTCCGACATCGTCGGCACCTCCCCCTCGTGCACCTTCGACTCCCAGCTGACCATGGCCTTCGGCAACACGGTCAAGATCGTGGGCTGGTACGACAACGAGTGGGGCTACTCCAACCGCCTCGTCGACGCCGCCAAGCTGGTCGGCACCGGCCTGTAGGCCCCGTGCCGGGCGGCGCGCCCCGCTCAGCGGGGCGCGCCGCCCGGCACGTTTCACCACCGACCACGACCCCGACAACGGAGAAGAGCATGCGGACGATCGACGACCTCGACGTCGCGGGCAAGCGGGTCTTCGTCCGGTCCGACCTGAACGTGCCCCTGGACGGCGGGCGCATCACCGACGACGGCCGGATCCGCGCCGCCCTGCCCACCATCGAGAAGCTGCGCGGCCGCGGCGCCCGGGTGGTCGTCGCCGCCCACCTGGGCCGCCCCAAGGGCGCGCCCGACGCGGCCTACACGCTGCGCCCGGTCGCCGAGCGCCTCGGCGAGCTGCTGGGCGCCCCGGTCGCCTTCGCCGAGGACACCGCGGGCGAGGCGGCCCGCTCCGCCGTGGAGTCCCTGGACGACGGCGGTGTGGCGCTGCTGGAGAACCTGCGCTTCGAGCCGGGGGAGACCAGCAAGGACGACGCCGAGCGCGGCGAGTTCGCCGACCGCCTGGCCGGACTGGCCGACCTCTACGTCGGCGACGGCTTCGGCGCGGTGCACCGCAGGCACGCCAGCGTCTACGACCTGCCCGCGCGGCTGCCGCACGCCGTCGGCGGCCTGGTGCTGGCCGAGGTGCAGGTGCTGCGCCGGCTCACCGAGGACCCGCAGCGGCCCTACACCGTCGTGCTGGGCGGGGCCAAGGTCTCCGACAAGCTCGGCGTCATCGCCAACCTGCTGGGCACCGCCGACCGCCTGGTCATCGGCGGCGGCATGGCCTACACCTTCCTCAAGGCCAAGGGGCAGGAGGTCGGCTCCAGCCTCCTGGAGGCCGACCAGGTCGACACCGTCGCCGGGTACCTGCGCGAGGCCGAGGAGCGCGGCGTGGAGATCGTGCTGCCGGTCGACGTGGTGGCCGCCGAGTCGTTCTCGGCCGACGCCCCGCACGGCCCGGTCCCGGTCGAGGCGATCCCCGCCGACCGGATGGGCCTGGACATCGGCCCGCAGAGCGCCGAGCTGTTCGCCCGGAAGGTGCACGAGAGCCGCACCGTCTTCTGGAACGGGCCCATGGGCGTGTTCGAGATGGAGCCCTACTCCCACGGCACCCGCGCGCTGGCCGGGGCCCTGGTCGACTCGGCCGCCTTCACCGTGGTCGGCGGCGGCGACTCGGCCGCGGCCGTGCGCGCGCTCGGCTTCGACGAGGCGGGGTTCGGCCACATCTCCACGGGCGGCGGAGCCAGCCTGGAGTACCTGGAGGGCAAGGACCTTCCGGGCATCGAAGCCCTGAAGGACTGAGAGGAAGCACCGAACCATGGCACAGCCCGAGCGCAAGCCGCTCATCGCCGGCAACTGGAAGATGAACAACAACCACCTCGAGGCGATCGCGCTGGTGCAGAAGCTCGCCTTCGCCCTCGACGCCGCGGACTACGACCGCGCCGAGGTGGTCGTCCTTCCCCCCTTCACCGACCTGCGCAGCGTGCAGACCCTGGTGGACGGCGACAAGCTCTCCATCGCCTACGGCGCCCAGGACCTCTCGCGGCACGAGAAGGGCGCCTACACCGGCGAGGTCTCCGGCCCCATGCTGGCCAAGCTGGGGTGCTCCTACGTGCTCGCGGGCCACTCCGAGCGCCGCGAGTACCACGCCGAGGACGACGCCCTGGTCAACGCCAAGGTCAAGGCCGCCTTCGCGCACGACATCACCCCGATCCTGTGCGTGGGCGAGGGGCTGGAGGTGCGCAAGGCCGGCGACCAGGTCGCGCACACCTCCGCGCAGGTCGAGGCGGCCGTGAAGGGGCTCACCGCCGAGCAGGTCGAGCGCCTGGTCATCGCCTACGAGCCGGTCTGGGCGATCGGCACCGGCGAGGTCGCCACCCCCGACGACGCCCAGGAGGTGTGCGGGGCCGCGGTCCGCGCCACCCTGGCCGGCCTGTACGACGAGGCCACGGCCGCCAAGACGCGGGTGCTCTACGGCGGTTCGGTCAAGCCGGACAACATCGGCGGCATCATGGCCAAGGCCGACATCGACGGCGCCCTGGTGGGCGGCGCGAGCCTCAAGGCCGACGACTTCGCGAAGCTGGTCAAGTTCGACACGTGACGGCCGGTGCGCGGGACGCGCTACACTTCCCCGGAGGTTCGTCCTCCTGGCGTACGTGCGTCCCGCGTTCGCGTTAGAATTTCAGATACTGTCCCCGGTCCCTCCTCCGCCGGGCCCTTGGCCCAGCCGAGCGGCGTGCCTGCGGTCTTGGGACCCGAGCCGTCCATTCCCCTCGTCGGGGTCGAGATTCGGGTGAGCGTGTGATCCTCGGTCTGTCCATCCTCGTGATGCTCTGCAGCGTGCTGCTGGTCCTCATGGTGCTCCTGCACAAGGGCAAGGGCGGCGGCCTGTCCGACCTCTTCGGCGGCGGCGTCACCTCCTCCCTCGGCGGTTCGTCGGTGGTGGAGCGCAACCTCGACCGGATCACCGTCGTCACGGCCCTGGTGTGGATCATCGCCGTGGTCGTGCTCGGCCTGCTCATCAACCGGGGCGCCTGAACCAGTTCCGCCGTGCCCGCCGCACCGGGGCGCGCGCCAGTCTTTTCCGTGCCCCGCCCGCGGTGGGGCGTGTCCGCCGAAGGAGAGTTTCGTGGGTAGTGGCAGCGCCATCCGTGGCAGCCGCGTGGGCGCCGGTCCGATGGGCGAGGCCGAGCGCGGCGAGTCCGCGCCGCGCATCCGGGTTCCGTTCTACTGCGCCAACAAGCACGAGGTCGTGCCCAGTTTCTCGAACGAGGCCGCGGTCCCCGAGGAGTGGGACTGCCCCCGGTGCGGGTTCCCCGCCGGCAAGGACCCCCAGAACCCGCCGTCCCCGCCGCGGACCGAGCCCTACAAGACGCACCTGGCCTACGTGAAGGAGCGCCGCAGCGAGGAGGACGGCAAGGCCATCCTGGACGAGGCCCTGGCCAAGCTGCGCGCCGAGCGCGCCGAGATCCGGGCCGAGATGGAGGCCAACGCCAAGGCGAAGGCCAAGGCCAAGGCGGGCCGCTGAGCCGCAGCGCAGAGCACGGAACGGGGACCCCGCATCGCGGGGTCCCCGTTCTCGTGCGCGGCCCTCAGCCGGAGGGCGGGCGCCCGCCGAGGCGCCGGGTGAGCTCGGCGGCGGCGTCGCGGGCGCGCGAGGCCAGGGCGGTGGGGGTGACCGGGCGCTCGGAGGGCACGGTGAGGCTGATCGCGGCCACGGGCGCGGCGTTGTGGTCGAAGGCGGCCGCGGCCACCGAGGAGAAGCCTTCGGTGACCTGGCCCTCCTCCAGCGCGTAGCCCTGGCGGCGCTCGGCGGCCAGCGCCTCGCGCAGCTCGCCGGGGGAGGCCGGGCCGCGCCCGGTGCGGTCGACGAAGGTGTCGGCGCCCGGGTACAGCGCCCGCACCTGGGCGCGCGGCAGGTGCGCGAGCAGGACCCGGCCCGAGGCGGTCAGGTGGGCGGGCAGGCGCACCCCCACGCCGGTGATGAGCACGGGGGCGTGCGGGGGCTGCTCCTTGAGCAGGTAGAGGGTGTCGCGGCCGTGCAGGATGCCCAGGTGGGCGGTGGCGCCGGTCTCCTCGCACAGCCGGGACAGCAGCGGCCGGGCCAGCCGCTCCAGCGGGTCGTGGCGCAGGTAGGCCGAGCCGATCTCGAAGGCGGCCACGCCCAGGCCCCACCGCTGCTCCTCGGGCAGGTGCACCACGAAGCCCTCGTCGGCCAGGGCCTCCAGGAGCTGGTAGGCGCTGGAGCGGGGCAGGCCCAGCTCGGCGGCCAGGGCCGCCGCCGACACCGGGCCGGAGCGCCCGGCCAGGTGCCGCAGCATCCGCAGCGCCCGCGTGGCGGCCGGTACATGCGACATGCTCCGCATTGTGGCACGTCAGGCGGGGGAGGACGGTCGGCGCCTCCACCGGCGCCCGGCCCCCGGCCGCAGGCGGCCCGCCGGTCGGCGCGACCGCGGGAGGTGCGCCGGCCTCTTCGCGCCGTTGCCGTGGTCGCCGTGGTTGCGCGGTGCGGCCATGGTTCACCTCACCAGGAACGTGTCGGCACGGGCGGCGCGGGCGGTGCGGACGCTGAGGCGGCCGCAGGCGCAGCGGGTGTAGACGATGGTCCCGAAGGACACGGGGTGGCGTGAGACCACCTGCTCATCGGTGCCGTCGGGGCGCCCGCAGGAGGGGCAGCGGCCGGTGTCGGAGACGGGCCGGGGGGCGGTTTCGGTGTCCATGCGTCCAGTGTGGGCGCCGGGAACCCTTCAGGTCCATCTCAACTTTGTGAATGGGAACGTGTAGCATCGCCTACATGATCGATGTGCGCAGGCTGCGTGTCCTGAGGGCCGTCGCCGACCACGGGACGGTCACCGCCGCCGCCGACGCGATGCACCTGACCCCGTCCGCGGTCTCCCAGCAGGTGCGGGCGCTCGGCCGGGACCTGGGGGTGGAGCTGCTGGCCCCGCAGGGGCGCGGGATCCGGCTCACCTCCGAGGGGCAGGTGCTGCTGGAGCACGCCGACGCCATGGAGGAGCGCTGGGAGCGGGCGCTGACCGACCTGGCCGCGCACGCCGAGGGGCGGACCGGCGTGCTGCGCATGGTCGCCTACCCGACGGCCGTGTCGGCGCTGGCGGCCCCGGTGGCGGCCCGGCTCCGGGAGCGGGCGCCCCGGCTCTCGGTCGAGATCGGCGAGGTCGACGGGACGCCGGCCTACGAGGCGCTGCTGGCGGGGCGCGCCGACATCGCCGTGGCGGTGCCGCCGCCGGACGGCCCCCCGGCCGACGACCGCCGCTTCGATCAGCGCCCGCTGCTGCGCGAGCCCCTGGACCTGTTCGTCCCGGTCGGCCACCCGCTCCAGGGGCGTGCGCCGGTGCGCCTGGACGAGGCGGCCGGACAGGAGTGGATCGCCTCCAAGGACGAGTGCCACCAGGCGTGGATCGTGCAGGCGGCCTGCTCGGCGGCGGGGTTCACGCCGCACTATGCGCACCGGGTGTCGGACTGGACGGGGGTGCTGGCGCTGGTCGCCGCGGGGCTGGGGGTGACGCTGGGGCCGCGGATGCTCCCCCTGCCCGAGGGCGGCGGGGTGGCCCGGGTCCGCCTGGAGGGCGCCTCGGCCCCGTACCGGAGCGTCTTCACCGTCGTGCGCCGGGGAGCGGCCGAGCGCCCGGCGGTCGCCCAGGGCCGCCGGCTCCTGGAAGAGGTGGCCGCCGGGCTCGGCGTCTGACCGGGACGGCGACCGCTCTGTCTGAGATCTCGGACAGATGGTGCGCGGCGGTGCTGCGGGACGGCCCGCCGAGGGCGTGGAATGGGGGCATGTCCACCACCACCACCGCAACCGCTGACGAGGTCGTGCTCGGCCGCTCCTCCCTCACCGCCGAGGAGGTGGTCGCCGTCGCGCGCCGGGGCGCGCGGGTGCGCCTGGCCGACGACGCGCTCAAGGCGCTGGCCGAGGGCCGCGAGCAGGTGCGCGCCCTGGCCGAGGGGGACCGGCCCGCCTACGGCGTGAGCACCGGCTTCGGCGCCCTGGCCACCCGGCACATCGCCCCCGACCTGCGGGCCCGGCTCCAGCGCTCGCTGGTGCGCTCGCACGCCGCCGGGGCCGGCGCCGAGGTGGAGGCCGAGGTCGTGCGCGCCCTGATGCTGCTGCGCCTGCGCACCCTGGCCTCCGGCTCCACCGGTGTGGAGCCCGGCACCGCCCGCGCCCTGGAGGGCATGCTCAACGCCGGCATCACCCCCGTGGTGCTGGAGTACGGCAGCCTGGGCTGCTCCGGCGACCTGGCCCCGCTCAGCCACGTCGCGCTGGCCCTGATGGGCGAGGGCGAGGTGCGCGATTCCTCCGGCGAGCGGCGCCCCGCCGCCGAGGCGCTGGCCGCCGCCGGGCTGGAGCCGGTGGAGCTGGGCGCCAAGGAGGGCCTGGCGCTGATCAACGGCACCGACGGCATGCTCGGCATGCTCGTGCTGGCCTGCCACGACCTGGAGCGGCTGTTGCGCACCGCCGACGTCACCGCCGCGATGAGCGTGGAAGCGCTGCTGGGGACCGACCGGGTGTTCGCCGCCGACCTGCAGCGGATGCGCCCGCACCCGGGCCAGGCCGACGCCGCCGCCAACATGCTGGCGCTGCTCGCCGGCTCGCCCATCGTCGCCTCGCACCGCGGCCCGGACTGCACCCGGGTCCAGGACGCCTACTCGCTGCGGTGCGCCCCCCAGGTCGCCGGCGCGGCCCGGGACACCCTGGCCCACGCCCGCGCCGTCGCCGAGCGCGAACTGGCCGCGGTCATCGACAACCCGGTGATCACCCCCGACGGCCGGGTGGAGTCCAACGGCAACTTCCACGGCGCACCGGTCGGCTACGCGCTCGACTTCCTGGCGATCGCCGCCGCCGACGTGGCCTCCATCGCCGAGCGCCGCACCGACCGCATGCTCGACGTGGCCCGCTCGCACGGCCTGCCCGCTTTCCTGGCCGACGACCCGGGCGTGGACTCGGGCCACATGATCGCCCAGTACACCCAGGCCGGCCTGGTCTCGGAGATGAAGCGCCTGGCCGCCCCGGCCAGCGTCGACTCCATCCCCTCCTCGGCGATGCAGGAGGACCACGTCTCCATGGGCTGGTCCGCCGCCCGCAAGCTGCGCCGCGCGGTGGCCGCCCTGACCGACGTGCTGGCCGTGGAGCTGCTCACCGCCGCCCGCGCCCTGGACCTGCGCTCGCCGCTGGAGCCCGGCCCGGCCACCGGCGCCGTGCGCGGCGCGCTGCGCGCCCGGGTGCCCGGCCCCGGCCCCGACCGCTACCTGGCGCCTGAGATCGCCGATGCCTCGGCCCTGATCGCCGACGGCGCCGTGGTGGAGGCCGCCGAGACGGCCGTCCCCCTGCGCTGAACCCCCCGCCCGCGCTGCACACCAGGAGGCGTCATGGCAGCCCAGCACACCCCCCGCACCGTCCGCGCCCCGCGCGGCACCGCCCGCACCGCCAAGGGCTGGCCCCAGGAGGCGGCGCTGCGGATGCTGCACAACAACCTCGACCCCGAGGTGGCCGAGCACCCCGAGCGGCTCGTCGTCTACGGCGGCACCGGCAAGGCCGCCCGCGACTGGGAGAGCTTCGACCGGATCACCGCGACGCTGCGCGGCCTGGAGGACGACGAGACCCTGCTCGTGCAGTCCGGCCGCCCGGTCGGGGTCATGCGCACCCACGAGTGGGCGCCCCGGGTGCTCATCGCCAACTCCAACCTGGTGGGCGACTGGGCCACCTGGGAGGAGTTCCGCCGCCTGGAGGCGCTCGGGCTGACCATGTACGGCCAGATGACCGCCGGGTCCTGGATCTACATCGGCACCCAGGGCATCCTCCAGGGCACCTACGAGACCTTCGGTGCGGTGGCCGCCGAGCGCGGAGGCACCCTGGAGGGCACCATCACCCTCACCGCCGGGCTCGGCGGCATGGGCGGCGCCCAGCCGCTGGCGGTCACCATGAACGGCGGTGCGGCGATCGTCGTGGAGTGCGACCCGAGCCGCATCGACCGCCGCATCGAGCACCGCTACCTGGACGTGCGCGCCGACACCGTCGACGAGGCGCTGCGCCTGGCCACCGAGGCCCGCGACGCCCGCCGCCCGCTGTCGGTGGGGCTGCTGGGCAACGCCGCCGAGGTGGTGCCCGAGCTGCTGCGGCGCGGGGCGCCCGTCGACATCGTCACCGACCAGACCAGCGCCCACGACCCGCTGTCCTACCTGCCGGCCGGGGTGGCCTTCCAGGACTGGGCCGACTACGCCCGCGCCAAGCCCGCCGAGTTCACCGCCCGCGCCCGGGAGTCGATGGCCGCCCACGTGGAGGCCATGGTCGGGTTCATGGACGCCGGGGCCGAGGTCTTCGACTACGGCAACTCCATCCGCGGGGAGGCCCGCGAGGCCGGGTTCGCCCGCGCCTTCGACTTCCCCGGGTTCGTGCCCGCCTACATCCGCCCGCTGTTCTGCGAGGGCAAGGGTCCGTTCCGCTGGGCGGCGCTCTCCGGCGACCCGGCCGACATCGCCCGCACCGACCGCGCCGTGCTGGACCTGTTCCCCGAGAACGAGCACCTGGCCCGGTGGATCCGGCTGGCCGGGGAGAAGGTCTCCTTCCAGGGGCTGCCGGCCCGCATCTGCTGGCTCGGCCAGGGCGAGCGGGCCGCGGCCGGGGAGCGGTTCAACGAGCTGGTCGCCTCCGGGGAGGTGAGCGCCCCGCTGGCGATCGGCCGCGACCACCTGGACACCGGATCGGTCGCCTCCCCTTACCGGGAGACCGAGGCGATGCGCGACGGCTCCGACGCCATCGCCGACTGGCCGCTGCTCAACGCGCTGGTCAACACCGCCTCGGGCGCCTCGTGGGTGTCGCTGCACCACGGCGGCGGGGTCGGCATGGGCCGCTCCCTGCACGCCGGGCAGGTCAGCGTCGCCGACGGCACCGAGCTGGCCGCGCGCAAGCTGGAGCGGGTGCTCACCAACGACCCGGGCACGGGCGTGGTCCGGCACGCCGACGCCGGCTACCCCGAGGCCGAGGCGGTCGCCGAGCGCGAGGGCCTGCGCCTGCCGATGCGGGAGGGCGGGGCCGGTGCCTGAGCCGCACACCGCCGACGGCGGCACCGGCCGGTTCGACCGGCTGTTCGACCGGCTGTGGGACGAGCTGGCCCCGATCGGGCGGGACCGCGCCACCGGCGGCTACCGCCGCTTCACCTTCGGCGGGCCCGACGCCGAGCTGCGGGACTGGTTCCACCGGGCGGCCGCTGGGGTCGGCCTGGACGCGGAGACCGACGGCAACGGCAACATGTGGGCCTGGTGGGGCGCGCCCGGCCCGGACGCCGTGGTCACCGGCTCCCACCTGGACTCGGTCCCCGACGGCGGCGCCTACGACGGCCCGCTGGGAGTGGTGAGCGCGCTGGCGGCCGTGGCCGAGCTGCGCCGGCGCGGCGTCCGGCCCCGCCGCCCGCTGGCGGTCGCGGTGTTCGCCGAGGAGGAGGGCGCCCGCTTCGGGGTGCCGTGCCTGGGCAGCCGGCTGCTCACCGGGGCGGTCACCGCCGAGCGCGCCGCCGCTCTGGCCGACCCCTCGGGCACCACGTGGGCCCAGGCCATGGAGCGGGCCGGGAGGGACCCGGCCGCGATGGGGCCCGACCCCGAGCGGCTGGCGCGCATCGGCCGCTTCGTCGAACTCCACGTCGAGCAGGGGCGGGCGCTGGCCGACCGGGACCGCGCGGTGGGCGCCGCCCGCTCCATCTGGCCGCACGGGCGGTGGCGCTGGACCTTCACCGGCCGCGCCGACCACGCGGGCACCACCCGCCTGGAGGACCGGCGCGACCCGATGCTGCCCATGGCCCGCATGGTGCTGGCCGCCCGCGCCGCCGCGGCCGCGCACGGCGCGGTGGCCACCGTGGGCCGCGTCGAGGCCGAGCCCAACGGCACCAACGCGATCGCCTCCCGGGTGCGGGCGTGGCTGGACGCCCGCGCCCCCGACACCGAGGACCTGGGCGCGGTGGTGGCCGACGTGGCCGCGGAGGTCCGCCGCGCCGCCGAGGAGCAGGGGGTGGGCGCCGAGGAGCACCAGGAGTCCGACACCCCCGTGGTGGAGTTCGACGGCGGCCTGACCGAACGGGCCGCCGCGGTGGCCGGGGGCGCCGGCGGACCCGTCCCGATCCTGCCGACCGGGGCGGGCCACGACGCGGGCGTGCTGGCAGCGCACGTGCCCACGGCGATGCTGTTCGTGCGCAACCCCACCGGCGTGTCCCACTCCCCGGAGGAGTACGCCGAGCGGCCCGACTGCCACGCGGGCGTGTGGGCCCTGGCCGACGTCCTGGAGGACCTGGCGGCGGGGGAGGAGGGCGCATCCGGGCCGCGTCCGCCCCGTCCACCCCGACAGTGAAGGAGACGCGCGTGTCCGCCACCGACCACCGCGACGGGCTGTACTGGTGCTCCTGGGCCCTGGTCGACCCCGGGCCGGGGCCCGGTGCCGACGCCGGGGCGGCCTCGCCCGGCGCCGTCATCGAGGTCCGCGACGGACGGATCGCCTCGGTGCGCACCGGCGAGCCCGCGCCCCCGCCCGGGGCCGAGCGCCTGGACGGCCTGGTCGTCCCCGGGTTCGCCAACGCCCACTCGCACGCCTTCCACCGGGCCCTGCGGGGCCGGACCGGCGAGCACGGCGGCTCCTTCTGGACCTGGCGCGAGCTGATGTACCGGGCCGCCGAGCGGCTGGCCCCCGACACCTACCGGGAGCTGGCCGCCGGGGTGTACGCCGAGATGGCGCTGGCCGGCGTCACCTGCGTGGGCGAGTTCCACTACCTGCACCACGCCCCCGGCGGCAAGCGCTACGACGACCCCAACGCCATGGGCGCGGCGCTGGTGGCGGCCGCCGCCGACGCCGGGATCCGCATCACCCTGCTGGACACCCTCTACCTCGCCGGCGGCCTGGACGCCGGGGGCGGCCACCGCCCCCTGGAAGGCGCCCAGCTGCGCTTCGGCGACGGCGACGCCGACGCCTGGGCCGAACGGGTCGCCGCCTTCCGCCCCGGCGGCGGCCACGCCAGGGTCGGCACCGCCGCGCACTCGGTGCGCGCGGTCCCCGCCGGCCAGCTCGCCCGGTTCGCCGCCCTGCACGGGCCCGACGGCCTCGACCGGGCGTCGCCGCACGTCCACCTGTCCGAGCAGCCCGCCGAGAACGCGGCCTGCCGCGCCCACTACGGCCGCACCCCCACCGCCCACCTGCACGAGGCGGGCCTGTTCGCCGACCTGCACCCGGTCGCGGTGCACGCCACCCACCTGGAGCCCGCCGACGCGGCGCTGCTCCGGGACGCCCGGGCGGGGGTGTGCCTGTGCCCCACCACCGAGCGGGACCTGGCCGACGGCCTGCCGCCGCTGGCCGACCTGGACCCCGCACGCGTCTCCCTGTCCCTGGGCAGCGACGGCCACTCCACCATCGACCTGCTGGAGGAGGCCCGCGGGGCGGAGATGCACGAGCGCCTGCGCACCGGGCGCCGCGGCACCGCCTCGGCGCCGCGCCTGCTGGACGCCCTGCACGAGGGCGGCCACGCCGACGCGCTGGGCTGGGAGGACGCCGGACGGATCGCGCCCGGCAAGCGTGCCGACCTGGTCGTGCTGGACCTGGACTCGGTGCGCACGGCCGGGTTCGACCCGCGCAGCGCCGCCGACACCGCCGTCTTCGCCGCCACAGCGGCCGAGGTGCGCCACACCATGGCCGACGGCCGGTGGATCGTCCGGGACCGGGTGCACCTCGACCGCCCCGACGCCGCCGCCCGCCTGCACACCGCGATCACGGAGCTGCTGGCGTGAGCCGCCGCCCGGCCGCGCCCGCACCGCACCCGACCACGACGTCCACCACCGACCACCCTGGAGGCAGCTGATGACCGACGCCGCTCCCGAGACCGTGCTCATCGACGGCATCGGCGTCCTGGCCACCAACGACCCGGCCCTGGGGGAGGGCGTCACCGGCGCGATCCCCGACGCCGCGCTGGTCGTGCAGGGCGACACGGTGGCCTGGGCCGGCCCCGCCGCCCGAGCCCCGGCCGCCGACGCCCGCGTCGACGCCGGGGGCCGCTGCGTCATCCCGGGCTTCGTCGACAGCCACTCCCACATCGTCTTCGCCGGCGACCGGGGCCGGGAGTTCGGCGCCCGGATGAGCGGGCGCCCCTACGAGGCCGGCGGCATCCGCACCACGGTGGCCGCCACCCGCGCCGCCTCCGACGCCGAGCTGCTGGACAAGGCGACCCGCCTGCTCAACGAGGCCCGCGCCCAGGGGACCACCACCCTGGAGATCAAGTCCGGCTACGGGCTCAGCACCGCCGACGAGGAGCGCGCGCTGCGCGTCGCCCGGCGCCTCACTGAGGAGGCCACCTTCCTGGGCGCGCACATCGTCCCGCCCGAGTACCGGGACGACCCGCAGGGCTACGTCGACCTGGTCACCGGTGAGATGCTCGACGCCTGCGCCCCGCACGCCCGCTGGATCGACGTCTTCTGCGAGCGCGGCGCCTTCGACGAGGAGGCCTCCCGGCGCATCCTCAAGGCGGGCATGGACCGCGGGCTGCACGCCCGCGTCCACGGCAACCAGCTCGGCCCCGGCCCGGGCGCGCGCCTGGCCGCCGAGCTCGGCGCCGCCTCGGTCGACCACTGCACCTTCCTGGAGCCCGAGGACGTGGAGGCGCTGGCCGCCTCCGAGACCGTGGCCACCCTGCTGCCCGGCGTCGACTTCTCCACCCGCCAGCCCTACCCCGACGCCCGCGCGCTCATCGACGCCGGCGCCACCGTGGCCCTGGCCGGCGACTGCAACCCGGGCTCCTGCTTCACCTCCAGCATGGCCTTCTGCATCGCCCTGGCCGTGCGGGAGATGCACATGACCCCCGAGGAGGCGCTGTGGGCGGCCACCGCCGGCGGGGCGCGGGCGCTGCGCCGCACCGATGTGGGACGCCTCACCCCGGGCTCGCGCGCCGACCTGGCGGTGCTGGAGGCGCCCGACCCGGTCTACCTGGCCTATCGTCCCGGCGTGCCGATGACGGCGGCCGTGTGGCGGGCGGGCCGTCCGGTGGCCGGGGCGGATCTCACCCGGGGTTGACCCTGCCGTAGCGCGCCGGAAACCTGCGCCCTGCAGTCTCTTCGGTGACGGCGGGGCCACCGGGGCCGCGCCGCAGAGCGAGGGGGCGGCCATGGGACTGTGGCGCATCCGCACCGCGGTGGAGGACCGGCCGGGGCGGCTGGCCGACCTGGCCGGCGCGGTGGCCGCCGAGGGCGGCGACATCGTGGGGCTGACCATCCACACCGACGCCGCCGGGGTGGTCGACGAGTTCATCGTGGACGTGCCCGGCGACCACCGCCGGCTGCTGGAGGAGCTCACCCGGCGCGGCGCGGGCGAGGAGGCCGCGGCCGTGCCCGCCCGGCCCCGGGAGGTCGGCGACGACGTCACCCGGGCGCTGATGCTCACCGCGCGGCTGCGCGGCGCCCCGCACCGGCTGCCCGAGGCCCTGGCCGAGCTGCTCAACGCCGACGAGGCCCGCTGGACCGGCCTGGGCACCTCCGGGCGCGCGGCGGCGCCGCAGTTCCCCGAGGAGCCCGAGTCGGAGCTGCTGGTGCCGGTCGGCGCGCTGCGCGGGGTCCGGCTGCGCCGGGTGGACCGGCCCTTCACCTGGACCGAGTCGGCCCGCGCCGACGCCCTGGTGCGCTCGGTGCTGCCCCCGGCCGGGCCGGTGCCCACCGGCGGCACGCTGACCACCGCCTCGGGCGAGCGGCTGCACACCCGACCGGTGCGCTCCGGCGACGCCCGCGCGCTGCGTCGGCTGCACCGCCGCTGCACGCCGCACACCAAGCGCCGGCGCTACCTGACGGCGGTGGAGGAGCCCGGGTCCGGTGTGCTGGGGGTGTTCTGCGATCCCGAGCGCGGGTTGACGCTGGCGGCCTGGCCCGAGGGGGCCGACGAGCCGGTCGCCCTGGCCCACCTGATGTACACGCTCGACCCCGGTGTGGGGGAGATGGCCTTCCTCGTGGAGGACTCCTGGCAGGGCCGGGGGGTGGGCACCGCGCTGGCCGGTGCGCTCGCCGCCGTGGCCGTCGACTGGGGGATGGCGGAGGTCCGCGCCGAGACCGCCGCCGACAACCGCGCGATGCTGGGCATCATGCGCGGACTCGGGGCCGCGGTGGGCCGCCCGTCCACGGGCACGGTCCAGGCCCGGTTGCCGCTGGCGGGCCGGGTGCCCGCGCGGGAACCGGGGCCGCTGGCCTCGCTCATGACCCGCCCCGGGGCCGCCGGGCGGTAGGGGGTGCGGAGTCCGGGAGCCAGGGGTGCGCTTCCGGACCCGTGCGAGGGAAGGCCGGGATGCCAGGGATTCCGGCCCTCCCGCCCCCGAACCCGGGGTGTGCGGCGGTGCGGGGCGTCCCGGCGAAGCGGTGTCGGACGCCGGGACGCCCCCTCCGCCGGTTCGGCGGCCGCTTCAGCGGCCGGTTCGGCTGGTGCGGCTGGTTCGGCTGGTTCGGCGGTGGGCTCAGCGGCGTGCCGCCGGCCCTCTCGCGGTCCCGGAACAGCAGCAACGACGGAACGGCCGGTGCCCCGCTCACGCCCGTCGGCCGGGCGGCGGGTCCTCGGAGTGCCAGGGGGAGGGCGGCGACGAGGAAGCGTGGTGCTTCCCCGGGCTTGGCGGTCGGCTGCCGGGCTTCTCGCGGTCCGGGAACTGCGGCGACGACGGCGCGGGCGGTGCCCCGCTCACGGCTGTCGGCCGGGCGGCGGGTCCTCGGAGTGCCGGGGGAGGGCGGCGACGAGGAAGCAGGGCGGTTCCCCGGGGGCCTGGCGGTCGGCTGCCCGGCCTCTCGCGGTCCGGGCCGGGTGCGCGGTGGGCCCGGGACTCGCCCGCCCGCGCCCGCGGCGCCCCTCCCTGGCCCGCGCCCGGCGCCGCTCCATCCAGAGGGCCCCTTGTGACCTGGGTGAATACGCACCGTCATAGGGGTGGGGCGAGCGGGGGCGCGCTGATCGGCGCCCCGCGGCGGCTCCCGGGTGCGATCCCGGCCAGACCAGAACGGGATTCGGTGCCACGGTGCCCGCAATGCCCCTGTTCGTCCGCCCGCCGACAGGGAGGGGGCGGCGAGGCAGGGGCGGGGCGCCCGCCCGGGGCCGGGCCCCGTGTCGGTGTCGCCCCGCCCCCGGTCACCCGGGGTGACCGAGAGCGTCGCAATCGGGTCCGGTGTGCCGGTAGAAGGGGCCTCGGGCACCGAATCCCGTTCTGGTCTGGCCACCACCGTGCACCCGCCCGGTCCCGGGGGCCGCTCCGGGCGTGCGCGGGGCCCGCACCCCCGTCAGATCCGGACAAACGGGACGCCCCTCGGGCCTGATTCGCCGGAGATCGCCTCGGAGGGGGCGTTCTCCAACGTGAGTGGTGATACCGCCACCCGATTGCACATTGCGTGGCGATATCACCACTCTCGATGCCCGAGCAGCGCAGCACGCGCCCGGTATGCCCGGAACGCGTAAAGGGAGGGGCCTCTCCAAGGCCGAGGCGGTCGGCCACCCGGCGGCCGACCGCCAGGCCCCGGGGAACGCCCCCCCGCTTCTTCGTCGCCGCCCTCTCCCCGGCGCCGCGGCGGCCCGCCGCCCGGCCGGGGGCCGTGAGCGGGGCACCGGCCGACCCGTCGTTGCCGCTCATCAGCGGTACCGCCCGGGGTGCCGCCGCCCGGTCGTGGCGAGTGAGTGGGGCACCTGCCGTGCCGTCGTTGCTGCTGTTCCGGGACCGTGAGCGGCCCGGCGGCCGACCGGCGACACCGGGGAACCGCCCCTGCTTCTTCGTCGGCGCCCTCCCCTGGCACTCCGAGGACCCGCCGCCCCGGCAGGCAGCAGTGAGCGGGGCACCGGCCGTGCCGTCGCGGCCGACATTCCGGGCCATCCGAATGCCCTGTGGTCGGTAGCGCTGCCGCGTGGGGCGCCGAGCTCAGGGCGCCCGCCCATGGTGGGCACGGGCGCCGAAAGTCGCGTCACTCCAGCGGGCGCCGTCGTCTGGAGAGAACCGCCTGGAAAAGGGCGGCGGAGCCGTGGCCGGGTGCCGCACCGGGGGCTCGGGCTCGTCGCGGGGGAGTGTGTGCGCTGGGGAGGCCGGCGCGCGGCTGCGCGCGCCTCCACGGGCGGCGAGGCGGAGTGGCCGCTCCGATGGGCGCGGCCGGGGTTTCGCCGCAGGGGCGTGGGCCCCCGCGGCGAGGCCGGGTGGGTGCCCGGTCAGGCGTCGGCGGACTCCTCGTCGGAGGAGTCGGCGCCCGAGTCACCCGAGTCGTCCGAGGAGGAGGCGGAGGCGCTCCCGGCCTTGGCCGGCTCGGACTTCTTGGTGCGGCGCTTCTTCACGGGGCGGGAGTAGTCGACGAGCGGCTCGTAGCGGGAGTCGTGCTCCTTCTTGCACTCATCGCAGGCGTCGACCTCGCGCACCTGGCCCTCCCAGGCGAACTGAACGACCTCAGTCGCCTCGACCTTCTCGTCGCGGACGGCGTGCGGATCGCAATACTTGCGCGTGAAGACCTCGGTGACCACGGCGGTGGCGTCCCTTCGGTTCGGGATGGGTACGGACGCCCGAATCATACACGTGTTCGATGCGCTGGTCTCGGGGTTCGCGCGGGATTCCCCGCGCGGCACGCCCGCACGGAAGCCTAGTGGATCGCGGGCGCCGGCCCGGCTCGCCGACCCGCTCGGGCGGTCCTGCATGGCGGACGTCACGCCGTGGACCGTTTCCCAGGAAGATGTTTTCTGGTTTGATGATGCTCCGGCGCCGCGCCGTCGCGCGGCGTCACCGCTCCGTCCGGAACCGAGGCCGCCCCTGAGCGGCAGACAGGGAACACCGAGAGACGATGAACGCATTCACCGGCCGGGCGATGCGCCCGGCGGCCGACGTCACCGCACTCATCGCCCGCATCGCCGTGGGCGTCGTCTTCATCGCCCACGGCTGGCAGAAGGTCGGCATGGGGCTGTCCGGGACCGCCGGGATGATGGAGGGCATGGGTGTGCCCGCGCCCCAGGCCGCGGCCCTGTTCGCCATCGCCGTCGA
Source organism: Nocardiopsis baichengensis YIM 90130 (assembly GCF_000341205.1). Taxonomy (NCBI): domain Bacteria; kingdom Bacillati; phylum Actinomycetota; class Actinomycetes; order Streptosporangiales; family Nocardiopsidaceae; genus Nocardiopsis; species Nocardiopsis halophila. The sequence goes on from NZ_ANAS01000040.1 coordinate 64,112, forward strand.
GCTCGGCGGCGGCGCCCTGCTCATCGCCGGCCTGCTCCAGCCCGTGGCCGGCGTGCTGCTGGCCCTGCAGATGGCCGGCGCCATCCTCTTCGTGCACGCCTCGGCGGGCCTGACCGGCGAGGGCGGCTACGAGTTCCCGCTCGTGCTCGGCGCGGCCGCGCTCGCGCTGGGCTTCAGCGGCGGCCGCTTCGCCCTGGACCGGCTGCTGCCCTGGGGCCGGGAGCGCAGCCCCGAGGCGGTCCCCGCCGCCTCCTGAGCGGATCCGCCGCCCCATCAGGGCACCCGTGAACGAATCCCCATTCTTCGGGCGTCCGGTGGGGCGGTTTCGGAGTTCCGCCCTCCTCTGGCCGGTCGGCTGTCTATGGTGGGCCACCACCGGGCGCCGCGGCATGGGGCGCGTCCGCGGGGCGGGGGGAGAGCCGGACCCGCGGACGCCGCGGCGCCGATCTCGACGTTCTCGGGAGAGGAGCAGCGGTGCGGTATCTGGAGGAGGGGGCGGTGGGCCCGGCGCCCGCCGAAGACGGCGGGGGAGGGCCGCCGGCGCAGCGGGCCTCGCGGCTGGCCGCCGACGAGCGCTTCGTCCGGCTGCGCCGCCGGTTCGCGGTGCAGTCGGTGCTGCTCATCACGGTCTTCCTGGGCTGGTACATGGCCTACCTGGTGCTGTCGGTCTACGCCCGCGGGCTGATGGCCGTCCCGGTCGCCGGGGCGGTCAACGTGGGCCTGCTGCTCGGCGTCGGGCAGTTCGCGACCACCTTCCTGCTCGCCTGGCTCTTCGTCTGGTACGCCGAGCACCGGCTCGACCCGCTGGCCGAGGAGATCCGCGCCGACGCCGAGCAGGCCCGCGCCGCGGCCCTGGCCCGCGAGGGGCGGGTGGTGCGCCCGTGACGGCCGTAGCGCAGGGCATCGACACCGCGCACGCCTGGACGCTGGCGCTGTGCGGGGTGTTCATCGCCGTCACCCTGGCCATCACGGTCCGGGCGCGGCGCAGCACCAAGGGCGCCGTCGACTACTACGCCGGCGGCCGCGGATTCAGCAGCACCCAGAACGGGCTGGCCCTGACCGGCGACTACCTGTCGGCCGCCTCCTTCCTGGGCATCGCCGGGCTCATCGCCCTCAACGGCTACGACGGCTTCCTGTACTCCATCGGCTTCCTGGTGGCCTGGCTGCTCGTGCTGCCCATGGCCCAGCTGATGCGCAACTGCGGCCGGTTCACCATGGCCGACCTGCCCGCCTTCCGGATGCGGCGGATGCGGGTTCGGCTGGCCTGCACCACCTCCACCGTCATGGTGAGCGTGGTCTACCTGATCGCCCAGATGGTCGGCGCGGGGGCGCTGGTGACCATGCTCCTGGGCATCGACCGCGGCGGCACCTTCCTGGGGCTGACCGGCGAGCAGACCCGCACCGCCGCCATCGTCGGGGTCGGCGTGCTCATGGTGGTCTACATCATGTACGGCGGCATGAAGGCCGCCACCTGGCTGCAGATCGTCAAGGCCGGGCTGCTGCTGGCCGCCACCGGCGTGATGACGGTGATGGTGCTGGCGGTGTTCGGGTTCGACGTGAGCGCGCTGCTGACCCGGGCCGCCGAGAACAGCGGGCAGGGCCAGGCGTTCCTGGAGCCCGGGCGGCTGTTCGGCGTCGAGGTGGCCGGCGACCCCCGGCAGAGCCTGTTCAACCAGCTCGACCTGTTCAGCCTGGGCCTGGCCCTGGTACTGGGCACGGCCGCGCTGCCGCACATCCTCATCCGCTTCTACACCGTCCCCGACGGGCGGGCCGCCCGCGCCTCGGTCAAGCGCACCATCGTGCTGGTCGGCCTGTTCTACCTGATGACGCTGGCGCTGGGGTTCGGCGCGGCGGCACTGGTGGGGCCCGAGGCCATCGCCGCCCAGGACCCCTCCGGCAACGCCGCCGTGCCCCAGCTGGCCCAGGAGCTGGGCCGCCTGGCGGCCGGGCCGGTGGGGGCGGCGCTGATGCTGGCCTTCGTCTCCGCGGTGGCGCTGGCCACCATCCTCGCGGTGATCGCCAGCCTCACCCTGGCCTCCTCCTCGTCCATGGCCCACGACTTCTTCGGGCACATCCTCATGTGGGGCCGCCCCAAGGAGTCCCAGGAGGTGGGGGTCGCCCGGTTCTCCGCGCTGCTCGTGGGCGCGGTGGCGATCCTGCTCGCGGTGCGCGCCCAGCACCTCAACGTCGCCTTCCTGGTGGGCCTGGCCTTCGCGATCGCGGCCGCGGCCAACCTGCCGGTGATCGTGCTGACCATGTTCTGGCGCCGGTTCAACACCAAGGGCGTGGAGTGGGGCGTCTACGGCGGGCTCGGCTCCTCGCTGGTGCTGGTGCTGCTGTCCCCGGTGGTCTCGGGCAAGACCGACCCGGTGACGGGGGAGAACCTGTCGCTGCTGCCGGCCTGGGTGGACGTCCAGCTCTTCCCCCTGGAGAACCCCGGCCTGGTGGCGATCCCGCTGGGCTTCCTCTTCGCCGTGGTGGGCTCGCTGGCCTCGGGGGAGAAGGACGGGGCCCGCTTCCGCGAGATGCGCCTGCGCGCCCTGACCGGTCTGGGGGCCAACTGAGCGGCGCGTGTCGGAACCGCGTGGGACCATCACCGGTATGACTCGCTATGCGGCGCTGCTGCGCGGCGTCAACGTCGGTGGCCGGCGCAGGGTTCCCATGGCCGACCTGCGGCAGGTGCTGGCCGGCCTCGGGCACACCGGGGCGGCCACCCTCCTGCAGAGCGGCAACGCGGCCTTCACCGCGCGCCCCGGGAGCGGCGGCGACCCCGGCGCGCTCAAGGCCGAGCTGGAGGAGGCGCTGCGGGAGCGCTTCGGCTTCGCCGTCGAGGCCGTCCTGCGCGACGAGGCGCAGCTGGCCGCCGCCGTCGACGCCAACCCGCTGGAGGTCGGCGACCCCGCGCGCTTCCTCGTCCTGTTCCTGGACGGGCCGCTCGACGCCGCCGACCTGGCCGCATTGGCCGAAGTGGCCGGAACCGACACCGCCTCCCGCTCCTCCGAGGCCATGGCCCCGGGGGAGCGGGAGGTCTACCTCTCCCTGCCCGACGGGCTGCGCGACGCCCGGCTCCCCGGCCTGGTCGAGCGGGCGCTGCGCGGGCGCACCGCCACCGGACGCAACTGGCGCACCGTGCTGCGCCTGCTGGAGGCCGTGCGCGCCGGAGAGGCGGAATAGCCCGCCCCACGCGGGTGTTCGGGCTGTTCGCGGGCGCGCGGGGACGCGCCCGGAGTCCCATACAGCGAGGAGAGTCCGAAGCCGTGCGCGTCGACATCTGGTCCGACATCGTCTGCCCGTGGTGCTACATCGGCAAGGCGCGCTTCGAGCGCGCGCTCGAGGCCTTCGAGCACGCCGACGAGGTGGAGGTGGAGTTCCACAGCTTCCAGCTCGACCCCTCGGCGCCCCGGGAGCCCGCCCCCATGCTCGAAGCGCTCGCCGCCAAGTACGGCATGACGGCCGAGCAGGCCCGCGCGGCCGACGAAGGCGTGGCCGCCAACGCCGAGCGGGAGGGGCTGCCCTTCACCGGCGACCGCCCGCACGCCAACACCCTCGACGCCCACCGGCTGCTGCACCTGGCCAAGGAGCGGGGCGTCCAGCGGGAAGCGGTCGAGGCCCTCTTCGCCGCCTACTTCGGCGAGGGCGCCGACGTCTTCCACCGCGACGCGCTGGTGCTGCTGGCGGAGAAGGCGGGGCTGGAGGCCGAGGAGGCGCGGCAGGTCCTGGACGGGGACCGCTACGCCGACCGAGTGCGCGAGGACGCCGAGCAGGCCCGCGAGCTGGGCGCCTCGGGCGTTCCCTTCTTCGTCGTCGACGAGCGCTACGGGGTGTCCGGCGCCCAGCCCTCCGACGTCTTCGCCGAGGTCCTGCAGAAGGCCTGGGAAGAACGGGACTGAGCGGTCCCCCGCAGGTGCACGCCCGGCGGGCGGGGGCAGAATCGTGTGCACTGACCCCGCACCCCCTCGGGAGGGACGATGCCCGTCCTCGCTCACATCAGTGACACCCACTTCGACGGCGGCGAGCGCAGCGCCGAGCGCGCGCGCCGCGCGATGGACTACATCGCGCGGATGCGCACCGTCGACGCGGTGGTGCACACCGGCGACGTCGCCGACAAGGGAACCGCGCAGGAGTACGCGCAGGCGCGCCGGACGCTGCGCTGCGCCGTGCCGCTGCTGGTGTGCCCCGGCAACCACGACGTGCGCGCGGCCCTGCGCGAGCACCTGCTGGACGAGGCGTCCGGGCCCGGCCCGCTCGACCGGGTCCACCACCTCCCCGGCGCCACCGTCGTCACCTGCGACACCTCGGTGCCCGAGGAGCCCTGGGGGCGCCTGGAGGAGGACACCCTGGACACGGTGGAGGCCGAGCTGCGGCGCACCCCCGCCGACACCCCGGTGGTGCTGGCCTTCCACCACCCGCCGGTGGAGCTGGGCTCGGACTACACCGACCCGATCCGCCAGCGCGGCGAGCAGCGCCTGGCCGAGCTGGTGGGCCGCCGCCCGCAGGTGGTGGCGATGCTCTGCGGCCACGTGCACTCGGCCGCGGCCACCACGTTCGCGGGCCGGCCGCTGCTGGTGGCCCCGGCGGTCGCCTCCACCCTGCGCACCGACTGGGAGCCCGCCGACGGCACCGGCGGCACCGACGGCGCGCACGAGCCGCCGGTGATGATCGCCCTCCACCGCATCGGCGCCGACGGCCGGGTGACCACCCACTACCGGGCGGTGTGAGGATGCGCCGCTACACCGGACCGGACGGTCCCGAGGCCGCGCTGGCGCCCGGCGACGTCACCGAGGGGGTGGTGCGGTCCAGGGGCACGGTCCGCCGCCCGGCCCAGCCGCAGAGCCCGGCCGTCGCCGCCTACCTGGACCATCTGGAGCGGGCCGGGTTCTCCGGGGCGCCGCGCTTCCTGGGCCGGGACGAGGACGGCCGCGACGTGCTCACCTACGTCGAGGGGGACGTGCCGGGCACCCCGCCGGAGCCGTGGGCGGCCGACCCCGCGCTCCTGGCGTCGGTGGGGGAGCTGCTGCGGCGTCTGCACGACGCCTCGGAGGGGTTCCTGGCCGGCACCGGGTTCGCCGCCCCCGACGGCGGGGTGTGGCGCCGGGAGCTGGTCCCGGTGGAGGTGCCCGTCCCCGACCCGGAGCCGGAGCTGGTCTGCCACCTCGACGTGACCCCGCAGAACGTGGTCGTGCGCGACGGGCGCGCGGCGGCCCTCATCGACTTCGACATGGCCGGTCCGGGCACGCGCCTGCTCGACGTCTACAACACCGCCATGCACTGGGCGCCCCTGGGCGCACCGGAGGACGTCCACCCGGGCTGGCCGGTGCGCGGCGATGCGGAGCGCCTGGGGCGGGTCCGGATCCTCGCCGACGCCTACGGCCTGGGGGAGCGGGACCGCGAGGCCATGCCCGACCTGGCGATCGTGCGCTGCGACTCCTCGTGGGTGCGGATGAAGGCCTCCGCCGAGCGGCTGGGAGGCGGGTGGGCCCGCATGTGGGACGAGGGCGTGGGCGAGGTCATCCTGCGCCGCAAGCAGTGGCTCAAGGACAACCGCGCCCCCATGCTGGAGGCCCTTCTGGGGTGAGGGGGCGCCCGGACTTGTCGGCCCGGGGACCATGGTGGGTTCTGGAAACGCTCCGGGCCCTCTGCGCGGTGGTCGTGCCGGCGGGTTTCGGCGATACCGCACATCGTGCTCTGCGGCGCATCGCGATCGGGGATGCTCGTGGTGTCGGCGCGTGCGCCGGCCCCATCGACGCGGTCGGCACCGGTACACCGACGGCCGGTGCCGCGCGCACGCGCGGCACCGGCCGTCCGGCGCCACCGGGGCTACATCAGCCCCGGGCCGCTGATCCCCTCGGGGAGCTTGGCGGCCGCCGCCCGGTCCACCAGGAACAGGGTGCGCGAGCGGCCCCGGGCGCCCGCCGCGGGCACCTGGACCTCCCCGGCCTCCGGGTCCAGCGCCAGGCGCACCGCCTCGGCCTTGCCCTCGCCCGAGGCCAGCACCCACACCTCCTTCGCCGACCGGATGGCCGGGAAGGTCAGGGACACCCGCGTCGGCGGCGGTTTGGGCGCGCCGTGCACCGCCACCACCGTGCGCTCGTCCTCATAGAGCGCCGGCTGCTCGGGGAAGAGCGAGGCCACGTGCGTGTCCGGGCCGATCCCCAGCAGGCACACGTCGAACGCGGGCGCGTCGGCGTGGTCCTCGGGCCGCGAGGCCGCGCGCAGCAGCTCGGCGTAGCGCTCGGCGCCCGGCTCGGGCACCGCCCCGTCCTCGCCGTCGGAGGCCGGCATCGGGTGCACCCGCTCGGGGTCCACGCCCACCCGGTCCAGCAGCGCCTCGCGCGCCTGCGTCTCGTTGCGCTCGGGGTCGCCTTCGGGCAGGAAGCGCTCGTCGCCCCACCACACGTCCACCGCCGACCAGTCCACGGCGTCCCGCGCCGGGGCCTGGGCGAGTTCGGTGAGCACGGCGATGCCGATCCCGCCGCCGGTCAGCACGATCGACGCCGACCCGGTGGCGGCCTGGGCGTCCACCAGGCGGGTGACCACCCGCGCCGCCACCGCCTGGGCGAGCAGCCGGGCGTCGGGGTGCACCACGACGGACGGGGTGCTCACCGCCCCGCCTCCGCCGGCGCCGTGTCCTTCAGGGCCTTGTCCCTCAGAAATGTCGCGGTCCTCTCGTACATCAGGTCCGGGTCCAGGCGGCGCAGCTCCTCGGCGAGGGCCTCGGAGGCGCGCCGGCGGGCCAGGGCCACCGCCTGGTCGGGCTGCCCCGGGCGGGAGAGCGTGGCCACCCGCCCGTCGTGGCGGCGCAGCGCGATGTCCCCGTCCTCGGTCACCAGCCGGGTGCCGGTGATGCCGGGGCCGTTGGAGACGGTGCGCTCCACCTCCACGTCCAGCTGCTGGGACAGCCAGGCCGCCAGCAGGTCGGCGCTGGGGTAGTGGTCCTCGGCCTGCACCTCGGCCGCGGTCACCCACCCGGCAGGGTGGTCCATGGTGCTGGCCAGCATCGAGCGCCACGGGGTGAGCCGGGTCCAGGTCAGGTCGGTGTCGCCGGGCCGGTAGTGGGCGATGCGCCCGAGCAGGTCGGGCAGCGGGTCGGGCGCGCGCAGCGCGTCGGTGATTCGCCGGTGCGCCAGGCGCCCCACCGGGTCGGCGGCGGGCTCGGCCGGGCCCGCGCCCGGCCACCAGGCCACCACCGGCGCGTCGGGCACCAGCAGCGGGGTGATGACCGAGTCGGCGTGCCCGCCCAGCGGGCCGTACAGCCGCAGCAGCAGCGCCTCGCCCGGCCCCGAGGTGCCGGGGCGGCGGATCTCGGCGTCGATGGCCGGTTCGGCGTCGGGGTCCCGCCGGATCACCGCGATGATCCGGGAGGGGTGCTCGCGCCCGGCCTCGGTGGCCGCGCGCACCGCGTCGTAGTGGTCGGCCTCGTCGGTCACGATCACCAGGGTGAGCACCATGTTCATCGCGCCGCCGCCGATGCTGTGCCGCTCCTGGGCCAGCGCTTCGGTGATCTGCGAGGTGTCGGTGCGCGGAAGGTACATCGTCATCGGTGGTCCTCCGTCCTCGGGGCGCCCGCCGGCGCGGTCACGGGCGCCGCCACTGGCGCCCCTCGCGGGCCAGCATCGCGTCGGACGACTCCGGCCCCCAGGTCCCCGACGTGTAGGGCTCGGGGCGGCCCTGCCCGGCCCAGAACTCCTCGACCGGGTCCAGGATCTCCCAGGACAGCTCCACCTCCTGCTGGCGCGGGAAGAGCGGCGGGTCGCCGATGAGCACGTCCAGGATCAGCCGCTCGTAGGCCTCCGGGCTGGCCTCGGTGAACGACTGGCCGTAGGTGAAGTCCATGGTCACGTCGCGCACCTCCATGGCGGCGCCGGGCACCTTGGACCCGAACCGCATGGTCACGCCCTCGTCGGGCTGGATGCGCAGCACCAGCGCGTTCTGCCCCATGTCCTCGGTGTCGACCTGGCTGAAGACCTGGTTGGGCGTGCGGCGGAAGGCCAGGGCCACCTCGGTGACCCGGCGGCCCAGCCGCTTGCCGGTGCGCAGGTAGAACGGCACCCCCGCCCAGCGCCGGGTGTTGACCTCCAGGCGCAGCGCCGCGTAGGTCTCGGTGGTGGAGTCGTCGGGGATGCCCTGCTCCTGCAGGTAGCCGCCGACCTCCGCGCCGCCCTGCCACCCGGGTGCGTACTGGCCCCGGGCGGTGCCCGCGGCCAGGTCGTCGGGCAGCCGCACCGCCGAGAGCACCTTCTCCTTCTCGGCGCGGATCGCGTCGGCCGAGAACGACACCGGCTCCTCCATCGCCACCAGCGCCAGCAGCTGCAGCAGGTGGTTCTGGATGACGTCGCGGGCGGCGCCGATGCCGTCGTAGTAGCCGGCCCGGCCGCCCACCCCGATGTCCTCGGCCATGGTGATCTGCACGTGGTCCACCAGGTCGCGGTTCCACAGCGGCTCGAAGAGCGTGTTGGCGAACCGCAGCGCCATGATGTTCTGGACGGTCTCCTTGCCCAGGTAGTGGTCGATGCGGAAGACCGACTGCGGCGGGAAGACGTCGTCCACCACCGCGTTGAGCTCCTTGGCGCTCTCCAGGTCGTGGCCGAACGGCTTCTCGATGATCACCCGCCGCCAGGAGTCGTCGCGCGGCTCGGCCAGGCCCGAGCGCTTGAGCTGCTTGACCACGGTCGGGAACAGCTTGGGCGGCAGCGACAGGTAGAAGGCGTAGTTGCCCCCGGTGCCGCGGGAGGCGTCCAGGTCCCGCACGGTCTCGGCGAGGGTGTCGAAGGCCTCGTCGTCGTGGAGCTCGCCCTGGACGAACCGCACGCCCTCGCTCAGTTGGCGCCACACGTCCTCGCGGAAGGGGGTGCGGGCGTGCTCGCGCACCGCCTCGTAGGCCTCCTTGGCGAAGTCCTGGTGCTCCCAGTCCCGCCGGGCGAACCCGACCAGGCCGAAGCCGGGCGGCAGCAGCCCCCGGTTGGCCAGGTCGTAGATGGCCGGCAGCAGCTTCTTGCGGGCCAGGTCCCCCGTGACCCCGAAGAGCACCAGCACGCTGGGCCCGGCGACCCTGGGCAGGCGCCGGTCCAGCTCGCTGCGCAGCGGGTTCGGGGTCGCCCCCGGCATCACCGGCTCTTTCATGGTGAACTCCCCCTGTGGTCGGGCCGTCAGCCGCGCACCCGGGCCAGCGCCCGGCGGATCTGCGCCAGGCCGGCCGCGCGGTCGGTCAGGTGCAGGCGCACGGCGGGGCGCCCGCGGGTGTCCAGGGCCCCGAAGTCGCCCAGCGCCTGGGCGAACTGGAGCCGGGCGAAGGAGTAGGGCCGGCCCGGGATGTCCAGGTCCTGCTCGCTCTCCCCGGTGATCTGCAGGAACGCCCCGGTGGCCGGGCCGCCCTTGTGGTACTGGCCGGTGGAGTGCAGGAAGCGGGGCCCCCACCCGAAGGTGGTCGCCCGGCCGGAGGCGTCGGCCAGCTCGGCGCGCAGCCCGGCGGCCGGGGCGTCGGCGATCCGGTCCAGGTAGGCCATCACGGCCAGGTAGCCGTCCTCGGGCACCGCCTCCAGCAGGGTGCGCAGCACCCCCTCCAGGTCCCGGGCGCCGCCCGGCAGGGCCTGCGAGGCGTGCACCTGGACCGCGCCCTCGGTGAACAGCGGCTCGCCGGCGGGCAGCGGGCCCTCCCCGGCGCCGTCCAGCAGGGCCTTGGTGTTGTCCTTGGACTCCTGCACGTTGGGCTGGTCGAACGGGTCGATGCCCAGCAGCCGCCCGGCGATCGCGGTGGCGTACTCCCAGGCCAGGAACTGCGCCCCCAGCGGTCCGGTGACCTGCACCAGCGCGCCCTCGGCGGGGGCGGGCCCGGCCTCGGAGAAGGAGGTGGGCAGGGCGTCGGGGGCCTCGGCGAAGCCGGGGGCGTTGGCGCCCTCGGCCACCACCGGCAGCAGCCCGGTGCCCTGCTTGCCGGTGGACTCGGCCACCAGCTGCTCGATCCAGTCGCCCAGGCCGACCGGGGTGGACCCGGCCAGCACCAGCTTGTCCCGGCCGGCCGCGCCCATGGCGGCGCCCAGCAGCAGCGCCGGGTTGCCGGTGTCGTTCTTCAGGGCCGGCACCAGCGCCTGGGCCTCGTCCAGCAGCGCCTCCACGTCGACCCCGGCCAGCGCCGAGGGCACCAGGCCGAACGCCGACAGGGCGCTGTAGCGGCCGCCCACGTCGGGGTCGGCCAGGTAGGTGGTGTAACCCTTCTCCGCGGCCAGGGCGGCCAGCGGCGAACCGGGGTCGGTGACCACGACGATCCGCTCGGCCGGGTCGATGCCGGCGTCGGTGAAGGCCTTCTCGAGCGCCCGGCGGTGGCTGTCGGTCTCCACGGTGCCGCCGCTCTTGGAGGAGACCACCGCGACGGTGCGGTGCAGCCGGTCCTCCAGGGCGGCCCGGACCTGGGCCGGGTCGGTGGTGTCCAGGGTGGTCAGCTCGGCGCCCCGGGTGGCCGCGATGACCTCGGGGGCCAGCGAGGAGCCGCCCATCCCGGCCAGCACCACCCGGTCCACCCCGGCCGTGCGCAGCTCGTGGGCGTGCTCGGCCAGCCGCGGCAGCAGCTCCCGGGAGGACCGCGGCAGGTCCAGCCAGCCCAGCCGGACCGCGGCCTCCTCCTGGGCGGCGGGCCCCCACAGGGTGCTGTCCTTGGCGGCCAGGGCCGACGGCACGCCGTCCGCCGCCAGCGCCGCGACCGCCTCGGCGGCGGGCCCGGCTGCGGCGCCCCTGACGCGCACGGACAGCCCGGCGCTCACCGCCTCCTCGACTCGGGGTTGCGTGCTCAACGTCGACGACCTCTCTCCCGTGTTCTGGGTGTCCTTGGAGCGGGCGGGTGCGCGCCCGCGAGAAAGAAGGGCCGGGGCGCCCTCGCGCCCCGGCCCCGTGCTCATGCGGATCCGCCGAGGGCGGACCGCACCCGGTCCAGCAACTGCTCCCACGACTTCTCGAACTTGGCGACGCCCTCGTCCTCCAGCAGGCGCAGCACGTCGGCGAAGTCGACGCCGGCCGCCTCGATGGCGTCCATGTCCGCGCGCGCGGCGTCGTAGCCGCCGCGCACCGTGTCACCGGTGATGCGCCCGTGGTCGGCGACGGCCTCCAGGGTGGCCTCCGGCATGGTGTTGACCGTGTCGGGGGCGACGAGGTCGTCGACGTAGCGGGTGTCGGTGTAGGCGGGGTCCTTCACGCCGGTGGAGGCCCACAGCGGGCGCTGGCGGCGCGCACCGGCGGCCTCCAGCTCCTTCCAGGCCCCGTTGGCGAAGAACTCCTCGTAGGCCTGGTAGGCCAGGCGCGCGTTGGCGATGGCCGCCCGGCCCAGCAGGTCCTTGGCCTCGGGGGTGCCGATGGCGTTCAGGCGCTTGTCGACCTCGGCGTCCACGCGGCTGACGAAGAACGAGGCCACCGAGTGGATCTTGGTCAGGTCCAGGCCGTTCTCCCGCGCGCGGGCCAGGCCGTCCTGGTAGGCCTGCATGACGGCGCGGTAGCGCTCCAGGGAGAAGATCAGCGTGACGTTGACGCTGATGCCCTCGGCGACCGCCCGGGTGATGGCGGGCAGGCCCTCCTGCGTGGCCGGGATCTTGATCATCAGGTTGGGCCGGTCGACCAGCCACCACAGGGCGCGGGCCTCGGCCACGGTGCGCTCGGTGTCGCGCGCCAGGCGCGGGTCGACCTCCAGCGAGACGCGGCCGTCGGTGCCCTCGGTGCGCTCGTGCACCGGGCGCAGCACGTCGGCGGCCCAGCGGATGTCGTAGCCGGTCAGCGCCCGGACGGCCTCGTCGACCGAGACGCCGCGGGCGGCCAGGTCGTGCAGCTGGGCGTCGTAGGCGTCGCCCTCGCCCAGGGCCTTCTCGAAGATGGTGGGGTTGGACGTGACGCCGACCACGCTGCGGGTCTCGATCAGGTCCTGCAGGTTGCCGGTGCGCAGGCGGTCGCGGCTGATGTCGTCCAGCCAGACCGCGACCCCCTGCCCGGAGAGCTCGCTGAGCGGGTTGGTCATGGTTGCTCGTAACTCCTCGACGATGGTGGGGTGCCCGACGCGCACAACACGCGCCGGGCCCAGGGCGTTCCCGACGCGTTAGGAGGCGTTGGCGACACTCTTCTCGGCGGCGGCCACCACGGCGTCGGCGGTCAGGCCGAAGTGCTCGTAGAGCTCGCCGTAGGGCGCCGAGGCGCCGAAGTGCTCCAGGGAGACCGACTCCCCGGCGTCGCCGACGAACTCGCGCCAGCCCATGGCGATGCCGGCCTCGACCGAGACGCGGGCGCGCACCGCGGAGGGCAGCACGCTCTCCTTGTAGGCGGCGTCCTGCCCCTGGAACCACTCCACGCACGGCATGGACACCACGCGGGTGGGCGTGCCGGCCGCCTCCAGGCGCTCGCGGGCCTGCAGGGCGATGGCGACCTCGCTGCCGGTGGCGATCAGGATCGCCTTGGGGGCCCCGCCGGAGGCCTCCGCCAGCACGTAGCCGCCCTTGGCCGTGCCCTCGGCCGGGCCGAACTCCGAGCGGTCCAGGGTGGGCACGTTCTGCCGGGTCAGGGCCAGCGCCGAGGGGCGGTCGCCGTTCTCCAGCACGGTGCGCCAGGCCACCGCGGTCTCGTTGGCGTCGGCCGGGCGGATCACGTCCAGGCCGGGGATGGCGCGCAGCGCCCACAGGTGCTCGATCGGCTGGTGCGTGGGGCCGTCCTCGCCCAGGCCGATGGAGTCGTGCGTCCACACGTAGGTCACCGGCAGCTTCATCAGGGCGGCCAGGCGCACCGCGGGGCGCATGTAGTCGCTGAAGACCAGGAAGGTGCCGCCGTAGGGGCGGGTGGGCCCGTGCAGGGCGATGCCGTTGACGACCGAGCCCATGCCGTGCTCGCGCACGCCGAAGTGCAGCACCCGGCCGTACTTGTTGCCGGGGAACATGGCGCTGGCGGCCTTCTCCGGCAGGAAGGAGGGCTGGCCCTTGGGCGTGGTGTTGTTGGACCCGGCCAGGTCGGCCGAGCCGCCCCACAGCTCGGGCAGCTCGGGCGCCAGGGCGCTGAGCACCTCGCCGCTGGCCTTGCGGGTGGCGATGCCCTTGGCGTCGGGCTCGAACACCGGCAGGGCCTTCTCCCAGCCCTCGGGCAGCTTGCCGGCCTGCAGGCGGTCGAACAGCTCGGCGCGCTCACCGGCCCCGGACCGCCAGGCCTCGAAGGACTCCTGCCAGGCGGCGCGGGCCTGCCGGCCGCGCTCCAGGGCCCCGCGGGTGTGCTCCAGGACGTCCTGGGGGACGTCGAAGCGGGTGTCGGGGTCCAGGCCCAGGATCTGCTTGGTGGCGGCGACCTCCTCGGCGCCGATGGCGGCGCCGTGGATCGCCCCGGTGTTCTGCTTGTTGGGCGCGGGCCAGCCGATGATGGTGCGCAGGCGGATGAAGGACGGCTTGCCGGTCTCCGCGCGCGCGGCCTCCAGCGCGGCGTAGAGCGCCTCGACGTCCTCGTGGTAGGAGCCGCCCGAGACCCAGTCGACGGTCTGGACGTGCCAGCCGTAGGCCTCGTAGCGCGCCGCGACGTCCTCGGAGAAGGCGATGCGGGTGTCGTCCTCGATGGAGATCCGGTTGTCGTCCCAGATGAGCACGAGGTTGCCGAGCTCCTGCACGCCGGCCAACGCGCTGGCCTCGTGGCTGACGCCCTCCTCCACGTCGCCGTCCGAGCAGATGGCGTAGACGTTGTGGTCGAAGGGGCTCTCGCCCTCGGGGGCGTCCGGGTCGAACAGGCCGCGCTCGCGGCGGGCCGCCATCGCCATGCCCACGGCGTTGCCGATGCCCTGGCCCAGCGGCCCGGTGGTGGTCTCCACGCCGGCGGTGTGCCCGTACTCGGGGTGGCCGGGGGTGAGGCTGCCCCACTGGCGGAGCCGCTTGAGGTCGTCCAGCTCCAGGCCGAACCCGGCCAGGTAGAGCTGGATGTACTGGGTCAGGCTGGAGTGGCCGGCCGAGAGGACGAAGCGGTCCCGGCCCACCCAGTCCGGCCGCGCCGGGTCGTGGCGCATGATCTTCTGGTAGAGCAGGTAGGCCGCGGGGGCCAGGCTCATCGCGGTGCCGGGGTGCCCGGAGCCGGCCTCTTCGACGGCGTCCATGGCCAGCGCACGGACCACATCGACGGAGCGGCGGTCGAGGTCCGACCACTCAAGGGAATTCGAGCTGCCGATGTTCACGCGGGCTCAGGGCTCCTTTCGCGCGTTCGCGCATTCGACCGGCGCCCGGGCGCCTGGGGGAGGGCCGGGGTGCCGTGAATGTGAGGTTGTCCATGCCGGATGCGGCCAGTGCAGCCGGGGCCGGCGTCCGGAGCCTCGGGGCCGGTCACGGCTGGTATGACCGCCTACGACCCTATCGCCCGCGGCGGGGGCGGGCGCGCGCCGCCACGCGCTCTGTCACGTGGCGCTCGTCGCCCCCGGGGGCGGGCCGGGTGAGGTGACGCGCCGCAGGGGGCGCCCCGGTCAAGCCCGCGCCCGCGGGAGTACTACAGTAAGTCGTCGACGGGGTTTTACGGACTCTTGGCAGGTGTGCAGAGCGGCCCTGACCCCGGCGTGGCGAGCAGAAACATCCCGATTTCCTTCGAGGTTCAGCGTGTCCTTGTCCGTAGAGCGGATGTCCACCGCGCCGTCGTCCCCCTCGGACGGCGAGGCCGACGGCGGCCCCGGGCGCCGCGCCACCCTGGGCGCCTATGTGCGGGCCTATGTCGCGCTGTCCAAGCCCCGGGTCATCGAGCTGCTGCTGATCACCACCATCCCCGTCATGTTCGTGGCGGCCCAGGGCGTGCCCCCGCTGTGGACCGCGGCGGCCACCCTGGTCTTCGGCACCATGTCGGCTGCCAGCGCCAACGCGCTCAACTGCTACATCGACCGCGACATCGACAAGGAGATGCGCCGCACCAAGCGCCGCCCGGTGGCGATGCACCAGGTCACCCCGCGCGGCACGCTGGTCTACGGGCTGGTGCTGGCGATCGGCTCCACGGCGGGGTTCGCGCTGGCGGTGAACTGGCTGTCGGCGGCGCTGTCGGTCTTCGCGATCCTTTTCTACATCTTCGTCTACACCCTGCTGCTCAAGCGGCGCACCGCCCAGAACGTGGTGTGGGGCGGCATCGCCGGGTGCATGCCGGTGCTCATCGGGTGGGCGGCGATCACCGAGCGCCTGGACTGGGCGCCGTTCGTGCTCTTCCTGGTGGTCTTCTTCTGGACCCCGCCGCACACCTGGGCGCTGGCGATGCGCTACCGGGAGGACTACGCGGCGGCCAAGGTGCCGATGCTGCCGGTGGTGGCCACCGACCGCCGGGTGCTGCTGGAGTGCGTGCTCTACAGCTGGGCCACCGTGGCCACGTCGGTGCTGCTGTGGCCGGTCGCCCAGACCACGCTGTTCTACCTGGCGGTGTCCGTGGTGCTGGGCGTGCTGCTGCTGGTGCAGGCCCACCGGATGCTGGCGCGGGCCCGCGCGGGGGTGACCGGGGCGCAGCTGAAGACGATGGGCTTCTTCCACCTGTCCAACGCCTACCTGGCGCTGCTGTTCACCGCGGTGACCGTCGACCCCCTCCTGGCGGGCTGGCTGGCCTGACCCGCTTCGCGTCGATCTCGGGGAACCCGGCCTCGAAAGCGCTCTCATAAGGCCGACTTCCCCGAGATCGACACCAGGGGGCGGAGCGGGGCCGCGGTGCCCCTCCGACGCGCGGCGACGCGTCCGCGCAGGTCCGCAACCGCTACCATCGGGCACCATGTCGGGTCTGGACACCAAAGCCATCCTCGAGGGCCGCCGTCCGGGCAGGCGCTCGGTCGGCCTGTTCGTGGGCATCTTCGTCAGCGTGCTGTGCACCCTGGCCATGCTCGGGTACCTGCTGCTGGCCGGGCTGGCCACCGGCGGCGTGGCCGGGGTGGCGGGGTTCCTGATCGCCCTGGCCGCCGCGGTCGTGCCGGTGGCGGTCCTGGTGCCGCTGATCCTGATGCTCGACCGGCTCGAACCCGAGCCGCGCTCCATGATGCTCTTCGCGTTCCTGTGGGGCGCCGGCGTGGCGGTGGGGGCCTCCTTCATCCTCAACACCGCGGGCATGGAGATCTGGGCGGTGCCGTTCTTCGGCGCCGACATGGGCGAGGTCGTCACGACCACCGTGCTGGCGCCGCTGGTGGAGGAGAGCGCCAAGGGGCTGGTCCTGCTGGTGCTGCTGTGGCGGCGCCGCTACGAGATCGACTCCTTCACCGACGGCGTGACCTACGCGGCGATGGTGGCCACCGGCTTCGCCTTCACCGAGAACGTGCTCTACTTCCTGACGTCCTACTTCGAGCAGGGCTTCTTCGGGCTGGCGTTCACCTTCGTGCTGCGCGGGCTGATCGGCCCGTTCGGGCACCCGCTCTACACCGCGATGATCGGCCTGGGCGTGGCCTACGCGGCGATGCACCGGGGCCCCGGGCGGCTGCTGGCGCCGGTGGCCGGGTGGGGGGCGGCGGTGCTGCTGCACGCCATCTGGAACGGCTCCACCGTCTTCGGGTGGGGCATGGTGGGCGCGGCCTACGGGCTGCTGTTCATCGTGCTGGTGGCGATCATCGCCATCGCGGTGCAGGACCGGCGCCGCCAGGTGGGGGCGATCTCCTACTACCTGCCGCAGTACGTGCCCACCGGGCTGGTGACCCCCTCCGACATCCGCATGCTCAGCACCATCAAGGGGCGCCGGGCGGCGCGCGGCTGGGCCCAGCGCAACGCCGGGGGGCGCGGCAAGGTGGCGATGAAGGACTACCAGCTGGCCGCGACCGAGCTGGCGCTGCTGCACCAGCGGCTGGACCGGGGCGTGGCCCGGCCGGAGTGGCAGGAGCGGCGGGACGGGTTCCTGGCGCTGATGCACGTGGCCCGGGAGGCCTTCCTGGGCCGGGTGGCCCGCCCGGCGGCCCCGGCCTGGGCGCCGTCACCGACCGACTCGGGGTTCCTGCGGCGCTCGGACTTCAACCACGTCATCACCCAGGCCCAGGCCAAGCGCGGCATGAGCGAGCGCCCCGGCCAGGTCCCCCCGGGCCCACCGCCCGGCCCGCCCCAGGGGCCTTTTCCGCCCCCGCCGGGGCGGTGAGGCAGGGGCGCCGGGGTCACCGGCGCCCCCGTGCTCAGATCAGGTTGCGCTCACCGGCGATGGCGTGGATCCACGCGTGGAGCTGCCCCGTGATCTCCTCGGGGTCGGTGCTCCCGTGCTCGGCGCTCAGGCGCAGGAGGGTGTCGCCGCCCTCGCTGAACAGGATGCCGGGCTTCTTGTCCAGCTCCAGCACCACGTCGGCGCCCTCTTCGTCGGTGAGTAAGGTCAGCTCCAGGGACTCCAGGCCCGCGTACTGCCCGCCGCCGGTGTACTCGAACTCCTGGTAGAAAGGCAGCTTCTGGCGGGTCCCGGCGATCTCGCCCTTCTCCAGGTCGACGCCCTTCAGCTCGAAGCCCAGCGCGTGCAGGGCCTGCAGGACCGCGAGCTGGACCGGAAGGGGCTCGATGAGCAGCGGGTCCACGTCCTTGCGGTCCAGGGCGTTGTCCACGTGCAGGCGGGTGTTGAGGCCCACGCCCTCCAGGATGTGGTTGCCCGCCACCGCGGTGATGGGCGCCTCCACGGGGATGGTCAGCTCGAAGGGGAGCTCGAACTCCTGCTCGGGCTCCAGCTCCATCTGCTCGGAGCTGACGACCTGCTCGGCGACGACCACGTCGATGTTGTACTCGCCCGACTGCTCCTCCCCCTCGGAGTCCTCGTACTCGTACTCCTTCTCCACGGTGGCGCGCAGACCGACGCTGATGCCCTCGATCGTCTGGGCGACACTGCCGCCGGTGACCTTGATGGTCCCGCTGACGGTGCCGCCCGGGTGGACGCTCTCCTCGTCCAGGGTGGTCTCCACGGTGGCACCGCCGATGCCGACGCTGGCGAGCATGCGCTTGAAGATCACAGAGTCTCTTTCATCAGGCCCGCTGCCCTGAGCGCCGGGGGAGGGGCAGGGGGCCGGGAGGTGTATGTGCGGAGTCCGGCGATGTGCCTAGGACGCGCCGCCGACGGTGCGGGTTGCCCCATGGTTGCGGGGATTCCGGTGCCGCTGCCGTCTTCGTCGGCCGCGCCGGGGCCTCGCCCGGGGCCCGCCCCGCGGGGAGCGGGGGGCGTTGCACGTCACGGCGCGGCGCGTGCCCGGTGGGCGTGACCGGTCGCGGCCGCCGGGCGGGCCTGTCGTCCGGAACCGGTCAGCCGGCAGAGGAGGCGGGGGCGGCGGCCGACGTGCGGTCGCGGGACTCTGCGGTGGCGCCTCCGACGGCGACCCGTTCGGCGGTGGCGAAGTACAGGCGCAGGATCGCGATCCACACCACGGCCGAGCCGAGGACGTGCAGGACCACCAGCCACTCCGGCAGGCCCGTCAGGTACTGGACGTAGCCGATGGTGCCCTGGGCGGCGATCGCGGCGATCAGCAGCAGGCTCTGGCGGCGGGGCAGGGCCGGGCCGCGCAGGGTCAGGACCAGCATGGCCACCGCCCCGGCCGTGGTCGCCCAGGCCAGGGCCGAGTGCACACGGGCCACGAGGACCATGTCGAATCCCCAGCGGGGGGCGTCGATGTCGCCGCCGTGCGGGCCGGTGCCGGTGACCACGGTGCCGGCGGCCAGGAGCAGGAAGCCCAGCGGGACCAGCGCGGTGGCCAGGCGCCGCGCGGCCGGTCCGACGGTGGGGCGCAGCTCGCCGCGGGGCTCGCGGCAGCGCACGTAGAAGGCCATGGTGAGCACGACGACCACCATGGACAGCAGGAAGTGCGCGGCGACCGAGGCGGGGTGCAGCCCGCTCCACACGGTGATGCCGCCGACCACCGCCTGGCCCATGACCCCGAGCGGGATGGCCACCGCCAGCGCGGTCAGGTCGCGGCGGCGCGGGCGCATGCGCAGCACGGCCACGAGCACGATGACGCCGACCGCCAGCACCAGGAAGGTGAGCGTGCGGTTGCCGAACTCGATGGCGGCCTGCCAGGCGGTGTGCCCGGTGTCCACGGGGACGAAGCTGTCCTCGGTGCAGCGGGGCCACTCCGAGCAGCCCAGCCCGGAGGAGGTGACGCGCACGGTGGCGCCGGTGACGGCGATCCCGGCGTTGACGACGACGTTGCCCAGCGCCCACCAGCGCAGGGTGCGCACGGTGGGGTGCCAGATGGTGCGCGCGAGCAGCACGAGCGCGATCACGCCGGCGACGGCGAAGGCCACCTGCCAGGCCCACAGGGGCAGCGAGAGGATCTCGATGTCGTCGGCCGCCAACGCGCCCGCACCAGGCTCAACATGCATACGACACAGCGTAGTACTGGGGCACCGCCGCCTCGAACCGCCCCGCCCGCGCGCCACCGGCGGGGGCCGTGGCCGGCCGAGGGAGAGGACCACCGGAACGCCTGCGGGCGACGGTCCGTCGGCCGACCGTGTCCTCGGTGCGGTCGGACGCCCAGCCGAACCCCGAGGTCATCTCTTCCACGCGCGACGACCAAGAATCGTTGAAGACGGGCCGTGACGCTTGGTGGCCGGTGGTGCCGTGTGGGAGACACCTATCGACCATCATCGGCGATGAACTGAGGAGGGGCCCATATGCCTTACGGAAGTGCCTCCGGGCCGGGAGCGACGCTTGCGGCCACGGGTGTGGCGACCGGCTACACGTGGCTGGTGGCGACCGGCCTGGTCCTCGTGGTCGCCGGAGCGCTCATGGTCAGACTCTCCTTCCGGCGGAAGGCGGGGCCGCTCGAACAGTGACGGCCGTCGGACCGGCGGCGGGGAAGGGCCCCCGCCGCCCTGAGGAACCTGCGGAGGAAGCCGCGGAACCGGAACTCCCGCGCGCCGACACCAGCCACCGCGGCGTGGCCGTCGTGTGCGGATCGCTGGTCCTGATCGCGTTCGGCATGTGGGCGGTGCTGCACCTGTTCTACGCGGTCGCGGGCCACCAGTCGGGCTCGGGGAGCCTGGCGATGGTGTGGGCGGTCTGCTTCCTGCTCCTGTGGTGGGTGCCGCTGGCCTGGTTCGACCGGCCGACCCGGGCCCCCGCCGAGAAGAAGGCCGAACTCGACGCCCTGGCCGTGACCGTGCAGGTCCCCGTCTACAACGAGGACCCGAGCATCCTGCGCCAGTGCCTGCGCTCGGTCCTCGAACAGACCCGCCCCGTCCAGCGGGTGCGGGTCGTGGACGACGGCTCGGTCGACTCCGGGACCGGGGACCCGGTGGACTACGCGGAGATCCGGGACGCCTTCCTCGCCCGCGCCGCCGAGCTCGGGGTGGAGGCCACCTGGGACCGCACCGCCAACCGGGGCAAGCGCTTCGCCCAGATGCACGTCCTGGCCGACGACCCCGCCGACGTCTTCGTCACCCTCGACAGCGACTCGGTCATGGACCGCAACGCCGTGCGCGAGGGCCTGCAGCCCTTCGCGGACCCGAAGGTGCAGTCGGTGGCGGGCCACGTGATCGTGCTGAACAGCCGGGCCACTCTGCTGACCCGCCTCACCTGCCTGCTCTACCTGCCGTTCACACGCGGGCTGCGCAGCGCCCAGTCGGTGCTGGGCAGGGTGACCATCAATTCGGGAACGCTCGCGTTCTACCGCGCCGAGACGGTGCGCGCCGTCGCCGGCGTCTACGAGCACGAGCACTTCTGGGGCCGTCCGATGCAGATGAACGACGACTCCATGCTCACCTTCTACGCGCTCCTGCGCGGCGACACCGTGCACCAGTCCTCGGCGCTCGTGTTCACCCTGGTGCCGGAGCGCTTCCGGCACTACATCGGCCAGCAGCTCCGCTGGATGCGGGGAACGACGGTGCGGCACCTGTGGTGGCTGCGCTACATGCCGGTGACCGGGGTGGTGTTCTGGGGGACCGTCGCCGAGTACCTGCACCTGCTGCTGGGCGTCGCGATCCCCGTGGTGGTCCTCGTCGATCCGGTGCTGCGCGAGCACTGGAAGGAGATCGCCCTGGCCGCGCTCATCATCGGGTCGGTGCTCAACTACGTCATGGCGCTGCGCATCTTCGCGGTCCGGCGCAGCGACGAGTCCCTGGGCTACCGTGTGCTGCTGTTCCTGCTGTCCCCGGTGGCCGGCGTGTGGCGGATCGTCATGCTCCGTCCGCTGTACGTGTACGCGATGCTGACGTGCCGCAGGATCGCCCAGTGGGGGACGAGGGAGACCGTCGACGTCGCGCTGGGGGACGACGGGGCCGGGACGGCGCGTGCCGGGGTGTTCGGAGGCGTCGCGGAGTGGGCGCGTGGCCGGAGGGACCGGCGTTCCGCCGAACAGGAGGAGAAGGACGAGGAGAGCATGCACGCCTGACCCCTTGTCGGGGGAGCAGACGACGGTCGAAGCGTGGACGCGGGGCCCTGGGGACTCTCCCCTGGGCCCCGCGCTCGTGTGTCGTCGGCTCTGTCTCGTGGGCTCCGTCCTTTCACCGAGGGACGAGGCGGCCCGCCCGGTGGGCTCCCGCAGTGCCTCACCGGGCGGGCCGTGACCGCCCTCCCCTTAGCGGGCGGTCGGGGAACCGCCGCCCCGTGGGGCGGAACGGGGCGGCGGTGTGTGGTCGCGGAGGGAGGTCGGCGTCATGAGGGCGAGGAGGTCGCGGGCCTCCTGTGCCCGGTGGCGCAGTTCCCGTGCGGTGGGTGCGTGCGGCCGCCGTCCCGGGGGCGGGAGGCGGACGAGGCTGCCGTCCGCGGCGGCGAGGAGCGTCGCCAGGTCCTCCAGGTCCCGGCAGGCGATGCCGACGTCGTGCCGGGAGTGCGCGGCGGTGAACAGCAGGAGCTCGCCGTCGCTGGTGTAGCCGATGCCCCAGCGGGTGTGGTTCAGCGCCAGCTCCACGAAGCGGGTGTACTGGCCCTCCTCAAGGCGCGGGGCGGAGTAGCTGACGGTCATCGGTGCGCCTCCTGTCGGGCGGTGGCGGGTGCTGTGGGAGGCGTCGGGCCTCGGGACCGGTAGTTGACCGGGATGAGGGCGGGGGCGCTCCGCAGGGCGCGGACGGCGGTGCCCAGGTCGTCGGGAGCGGCCTGTTCGAGGACCGAGCAGACGTACTCGGCGCGGCGGGCGCGGATCCGGTCCTGGGCGGGCCGGAGTCCGCGGTCGTGTGGCGGCGGCACCGCCATGGCGTCGCGGACGGCTTCGATGAGGTCGTGCAGGCGGTGGAGGTCGGTCGCGGTGTTCATCGGAGCGCCTCCGCGCGGGCGGCGACCAGCCCGCGCACGAGCGGGGCGAGTTCGGCCCGGAGGGTGTCGAGGGGGTCGGGGCTCTGGCGGCGCTCCCAGGCCACGTACCAAGGGCCGACGACGCGGCGGCTGTGGGGCGGCGCGGGCGGGGGAGACGAGAGCAGGGCCGGGGCGGTGGGGGCTCGCGTTGCCGTCGGCGCGGGAAGAGAGGGCGGCGAGTGCGGGCGGCGCCCGGTCCGCGCGTGACGTCCGCGCGGGCGCGGCACCGGCATCAGAGGCGTCAGCAGGCGCATGAGCCAGGAGATGAACATGGGTCCCCCAAGGGGATCGGGCCGCTGGATGAGTACAGGTCTATGATGGAGTCGAAATTTTTAAATCGCAAGCCCAGATTAAGGATTCACGAATCGTGAAGTATCGACTAGAAAGATGCTCTTTGTCTGATTCTCGTTCGGCGGCGATACGATCATCTGCGTCACCGGAGGAGGTCGAGATGAGCAGCCCACCCATCGCCCGGCGTCAGCTGTCTGCGCAAATGCGTCAGAAGCGGCTCGATGCGGGCATGACGCTCGATGATGCGGCTGAGGCGCTCGAATGGTCTCCGACCAAGATCTCCAATATCGAAACCGGGCGATCGAAGTATCCGGCTGTCAGTGACATCGGGCTGCTGCTCGACACCTATCGGGTGAAGGATCCGCAGGAGAAGGACGCGATCCTGAACCTCACCAGACAGGCACGCCAGCGCGGCTGGTGGAACCGGTACGACGACGTCATTACCGGCGCATACACCTCGCTGGAGGCGGGAGCCACAAGCCTCCGCCTGTACGAGCCGCAGTTCATCCCGGGCCTGCTCCAGGTATCGGACTACACGGCGGCGGTCTCCCACGCCACGCTGATCCGTGATCCCGATGAGGTCGATCGGGTCGTTGAGGCCCGAGCGGAGAGGAAGAAGATCCTTGACCGGACCGACCCTCCGCCGCCGGACGTCTGGGCGATCATCGACGAACATGCGCTTCGGCTCTTGGGAGCGAGTGACCGGGAGCTGCACCGACGCCAGGTGGAGCACTTGGCGGAGATGGCGGATGCGCCCAACTCGGTGACGCTCCAAGTGCTTCCGACCTCCGCAGGGCTGCACGCCGGAATGGGCGGGCCGTTCGTCATCCTGGACTACGACGAGGCTGCGGCCACCGTGTTTCTGGAGACGAACACCGACGGCCTGTACCTGGATAAGGCGCCTGAGATCGACCGCTACCGCAGAATCTTCGACCGCCTCGTGTCGAAGGCCATGGACCCGGACGACGTCGCCGGGTACCTCCGTTCACTGATCGCCTAGAAGGACCACGACGATGTACTCATCCGACCGGCTCTCGTTCCGCAAGAGCAGCTACAGCAATCCGCAGAATTGCGTCGAGGTGGCCGACGTCCCCGGAGGTGAAGCGGCGATCCGCGACTCCAAGCACCCGGAGAACGGGCACTTCACCATCCCCTCCGTCGAGTGGGCGGCGTTCCTCGACGCCGCTCGTGAAGGAAGGTTCTGACTTTCCGTCATGAACAGCAGAAGGCCCCGGCTTCCGCCGGGGCCTTCGGTACTCATCCGGCTCCAGTCTAGCCCTGTGGCCCGCACGGGTACACCCCGGCGCGTGCCCACGCCCCGACGAAGCGGATGCGCCGCTCTACACGGTCGACAGGGCCTCGCTCGGGGGCATGCGGGCCGCGCGGGCCGCCGGGTAGGCGCCCGCGGCCATGCCCACCACGACGGTCGCGCCGGCCGCCGCCGCCACGACCCACACGGGCAACGCGAACAACCAGCCGCTGGCGGCCGCGAACACCGCCGTCACGATGCCGCCCAGGACGGCGCCCCCGATCCCGCCCAGGCCGGCGAGGAGCACCGCCTCGCCCAGGAACTGCCGGCGGATGTGCGCCCGGGTCGCGCCCAGGGCCCGCCTCAGGCCGATCTCGGAGCGGCGTTCGAGCACGGCGATGACCATCGTGTTCGCCACCCCGATCCCGCCCACCAGCAGCGCCACGCCCCCCAGGGCCAGCAGCAGGGTCGTGAGCGTCTCGTCGGCCGCCGCCTGCGCGGCGAGGGCGTCCGAGGGTCGGCTCACCCGGACCTCTTCCGGGTTCGCGGGCTTGACCGTCGCCGGGAGCAGGGAGCGCACCTCCTCCACGCTCTCCTCGTCGGACCGCTCGTAGATGGTGGTCGGCGAGCCGTCGAAGCCCAGCCGGTCGGAGGCGGCCTCCCAGCCGATCATGACCGAGGCGTCCAGCTCGGGCGCGAGCGGAACCGGGTCGAGGACGCCCACGACCGTGAACCACTCGTCGCCGAGCCACACCTCGACGCTGCCGTCGGTGCGCGTGATGCCGAGACGCTCGGCGGCGGTGGACCCGAGCACCACCGTCGGGTACGACGCCAGCGCGTCGTCGAGCCAGCGCCCCGAGTCGACCGACCCGCCCACGGTGTCGAGCAGGTCGAGCCGGGCGGCGTTCACCGCGAGCGAGTTCGTCTCGTTCTCGTCGACCTCCTCATGGCGGTAGACCGACGCACCGTCGACCGCGCCGACCGCGCTGACGTCGGTCACCGGATCGAGCCGGGCGACCATGTCGACGCTCTCCTCCGGCAGGCTGGTCTCCCCGCCGTCGAACGACTCGCCCGGCGCGACGGTGAGCATGTCGGTGCCCAGCTCCTGGAGCCGCTGGTCCACCTCCGCGCGGCTGCTGGCCGAGATGCCCACCACCGCCACCATCGCGGCGATGCCGATGGCGATCCCCAGGGCCGAGAGCACCGCCCGCAACGGCCGGGCCCGCAGCCCCGACGCCGCGACGCGCACGGTGTCCCGGGGCCGGAGCCGGGACGGCGCGGGTTCCGGTCCGGTCATCGCCGCCCCACCCTCTCGTCGGACTCGATCCGGCCGTCGAGGATGTGCACCTGACGCGGCAGCTCCTCGGCGACGTTCCGGTCGTGGGTGATGACCGCGATCGTCGTTCCCGCACGGTGCAGCTCGTGCAGCAGCTCGATGACGCCGGCGCCCGACGCCGAGTCCAGCGCGCCGGTCGGCTCGTCGGCGAGGAGCAGCGACGGCTCTCCCACGAGCGCCCGCGCCACCGCCACCCGCTGCTGCTGGCCCCCGGAGAGCTCGTGCGGCCGGTGGTGCGCCCGGTCGGCCAGGCCGACGCGTTCGAGCGTCCGGCGGGCGCGCTCGCGCCGCCGCTCCGGCGGCGCCCCGCTGTAGAGGAGCCCGTCGGCGACGCTGTCCAGGGCGGGCACCCCCGGCGGGAGGAAGAACTGCTGGAACACGAAACCGATCCGTCGGCCGCGCAGGGCCGAGAGCCGGCGGTCGGACAGCCGGTCGACGTCGTGCCCGTCGATCCGCACCAGGCCGGAGTCCGCCCGGTCGAGCGTTCCCAGGATGTTGAGCAGGGTCGACTTGCCGGACCCGGACGGGCCGACGATGCCCACCAGCTCCCCGGCACCGATCCGCAGGCGCACACCGTCGAGGGCGCGGACCGGCGGCGTGCCCGGGTACACGCGGTGGACGTCCTCCAGTTCGACGACCGGCCGGTCCTCAAGGTCCGGCGGCGCCGGTGCCGTGATCGGGTCCGCCATCACCGTCCCGCCACCCCCACGATCGTGCCCTCGTCGATCCCGTCACCCTCGACCTCGACCCCGCCGTCGTCGAACAGCCCGGTCTCGACGGGGACCAGCGACGTCGTGCCGTCGTCGGCGACGACCTCCAGGCCGTGGCCGCCCTCGCTCAGCGCCAGCAGCGCGTTGACGGGCGCGATCAGGACGTCCTCCTTCTCGTCCACGTCGACGACGACGTCGACGGAGGAGCCCAGCAGGGATTCGTCGACCTCGTCCGCCAGGGCGATCTCGACCTCGACGGTGGACTCGTCGGCTCCGCCCCCGCCGCCTCCGCCGTCCGAGGAGTCGTCCTGGACGGCGTTCGCGGCGGTCACGATCCCGTCGACCCGCTCACCCCCGGGCAGCTCGACGGCCACCTCGGTGTCGACCTCGACGAGGTCGCGGTCGGCGGCATCGGCCTCCATGGTCGCCACCGGGTCGGAACCGGCCACGTCGACCACGTCGGTGCCGGGGCCGGCCTGGTCGCCGGCGTCGGCGTGCACGGCCGCGACGGTTCCGCCCCCGGGGACGAACACGACGTCCTCGGTCCCCACGGTCCCGGTCTCCTCGAGCCCGGCGGTGTCGGCCTGCCATTCCCGCACCGCGTTCGCGGTCAGCCCGGTGTAGTGCCGGTCGACGGTGAAGCCCCCGTAGCCGAGCTCGGCGAGGTTCTCCTCCAGCTGCTTCACATCGGCCCCGGAGACGCCGGGTGCGAGGTTCCGGTACATCGGGATCCCCCCGACCAGGGCGACCACCGGCCGCTCGTCCACCCGGTACAGCTCCGTGCCGCGCTTCACCTCGGAGCCCTCCTCCGCGACCCGGGTGAAGGTCCCCTTCTGCGCGGCCGTCGCCGTGAACGGGGCGCCGCGGCCCAGCGTGCCGTTCCAGGCCTCGGTGGCGGTGATCGTCCCGCGCGTGACCTCCGCGGTCGCGACCGGGGCGGGCGGCTCGTCGGCCGCCCCGGCGCCGGATCCGCCCACCGGGAGCCACTGCGCGGCCGCGCCGACCAGAGCGAGGACCGCGACGCCCGCCGAGGCCGCCACGGCGATACGCCGGCGGCGGGAGCGCGGGGCCGCGGGCTCGGACCCCTGCCCCGTCCCTCGCTGCGCCTCCCCGGACGTCCCCCGAGGGAAGCCGGCGCTCATCCTTCGCCCTGCTGGATCCGGATGGGCGCCCCGCCCATGAGGTCCGCGCACTCCTCCGACGCCTCCCGGAACTCCTCGGAGTCGAGGTCCTCGGGAATGGCCAGGGCCCCGTTCGGGTCGGGGTCCGCCATGTCAACGCCGTTGTCGCGCAGGCACTCCGCGTACTCCCGTGCGGCCTCCACATCCTCGGGGTCGGGCTCCGGCGCCTCCCCGCCGTCGGGCATCAGGTCCTGGCACTCCTCCAGCGCGGCCTCGGCGTTCGGGTCGTCGGCGGGGAGGGCCGGCAGCCCCACGGAACCCCCGGATTCCCCGGAGCCCGGGTCCGTCTCCGGGTCCTCGACGTCGAGGCCGTTCTCCCGCAGGCACTCGTAGAACTCCATCCGCTGCTCCTCGGCCTGGCCGGCGCCCCCGCCTTCGGCGGCCGCGCCGGAGGACCCGTCGGTGCCGCCGCCACAGGCCGACAGCCCCAGCACGAGAAGCAGCACGGGTACGGCCGGCGATGAGATCCGCATGGACTCGCCTCCTCAGTCGGTTCGATCGGTCGACGGGCAGCATGCGGGGAGCACGGTTAGGAACCTGTTGGAATGCGGTCAGAGATCCCTTGATGTATCGCGGGTCCACGATCTGTCCGGTAAGACTCGGTGCATGCCCGCACGGATTCTGATCGCCGAGGACGACCGCAAGCAGGCCGGCCTCATCCGGGGGTTCCTCGAACGCGAGGGGCACGCGACGACGGTCGTCCACGACGGCCGGGAGGCCGTCGAACAGGCGCGGCGGCAACGGGTCGACCTGCTCGTCCTCGATCTGATGCTGCCCCGCCTGGACGGCCTGGACGTCTGCCGCGTGGTCCGCTCCGAACGGGACGTCCCGGTCATCATGCTCACCGCCCGCACCAGCGAGGACGACCTGCTGCTCGGTCTGGCCCTGGGCGCCGACGACTACCTCACCAAGCCCTACAGCCCGCGCGAGCTGGTCGCCCGGGTCCGGACGGTGCTGCGGCGCGCCGCTCGGGCCGCCTCCGCCGACCTGGAGCGGTACCGCGTCGGCGACCTCGGCATCGACCTCGCGCGCCACGAGGTGCACGTCGCCGGCGCCCGGGTGGAGACGACGCCGGCGGAGTTCAACATCCTGTCCTGCCTGGCGGCCTCCCCGGGGCGCGCGTTCACCCGCCAGCTGCTGCTGGAGCACGCCTCGGGCCTCGGCCGCGACGCCACCGCGCGCACGATCGACTTCCACGTGATGAACCTGCGCCGGAAGATCGAGGCGGTTCCCACCCGCCCCCGGTACCTCCTCACCGTGTACGGCGTCGGCTACAAGCTGTCCGATCCCGCCGAGGACGCGGCGCCGGGCGGGAACGGTGCGGCCGATGCGCCGTAGCCTCCACCTCCGCCTGCTGGCGCTGTCCCTGGCGGTCGCCGCGCTCGCGATCGTCGCCACCGCCCTTCTTGCCGGCTACAGCACCGGAACCCGGCTGCGTGACGAGATGGAGAGCTCCACCTCCCTGCTGGAGACCGACAGCCGGATCCGGGGCGCCCTCCTCGACCACGCGATGGAGAACGACGACTGGGGCGGGGTGGACCGGCTGGTCCGCGACCTGTCCGAGGAGACCGGGCGCCGGATCACCCTCACCACGCCCGACGGCGAGCCGATCATCGACTCCGCCGACCTCCACGGGCAGGCGAAGACCGGGCGCCCCGAGACCCCGGCGGCCCGCATCGACGTGTCCGCGCAGGACACGGTGCCCCGGTTCGCCACGACGGAGGCGCTGCCGGCGGGATCGGCGTCCCCGCAGAACACGGTCTTCGGGAACTACGACTGGCGGATGACCGAGCAGGAGGCCCGGGAACGGCAGGCCCTCGCGGAGGAGGCCGTGGGCTGCCTCGACCGCGAGGGCATCAGCGCCTCGATCGACGTCCGTGACGGCAGCCGGCTGCTGTTGGAGACGTCGGACGACGAGAACGCGTCCGCCTCGGAGGAGGTGGTGAGCTCCTGCGTCCCCGCGGAGCTGAACGCCCCCACCGCCGCCGCCCGGGAGCTGAACCGGGAGGTCGTGGCGCGGACCACCGAGTGCCTCGACAAAGCGGAGGCGGCCTACGAGGTCTCCGAGGACTCCTTCGGTGTGGAGGTGGTGACCCCCGAGGGAGAAGGCGGTCCTCCGCCCCGCGAGCACGCCGACTGCGGGGCGGCGGCGCTCTCCGCGTCGCTGAAGTCCTACGTGGCGCCGGCGGCCGACCTCTACCTGGGGTCGAGCGACCGCTTCGTCCCCCTCTCGCAGGAGGGCTGGTCGCGCACCGCGCTGGTCAGCGCGGTGGTCCTGCTCGCCGCGGCCGCCATCACGGTCCTGGCCGGGCGGCGGCTGCTGCGGCCGATCCTCGCGCTGACCGCCGCCGCCCAGCGGATGGAGTCCGGCGACCGCGCGGCGCGCGTGCCCGTGGCCGGCGGGAACGACGAGGTGACCCGGCTCGCGGAGGCGTTCAACGCCATGGCCGAGTCGATCGACGAGAGCGACAAGCAGAAGAAGGCACTGGTCAGCGACGTCGCCCACGAGCTGCGCACGCCGCTCGCGAACGTGCGCGGGTCCCTGGAGGCGGCGGAGGTCGGTGTGCTCCCGCTCGACGACGCGCTGATCCGGTCCCTGCAAGAGGAGGCGGCCCTGCTCGAACACCTCGTCTCCGACCTGCACGACCTCGCCCTGGCCGATGCGGGGATGCTGCGCGTCCACCCTGAGGAGCGGGACGCCGCCGACCTGGCCGGCCAGGCGGTGGCCGCGCACCGCACGCGGGCCGAGGCCGCGGGGGTGGAGCTCCGCCTCGACGCCCCGGACGCGGCGCCGGTGCACGCGGACCCTGCCCGCCTGCGCCAGGCCCTGGGCAACCTGGTGGCCAACGCGGTCACCCACACGCCCGCCGGAGGGTCCGTGGAGGTCGCGGTGCGCACCACGGGGGAGTGCGTCACGGTCACCGTCACCGACACCGGCGTGGGCATCGGCCCGGAACACCTGCCCCACGTCTTCGACCGGTTCTACCGCGCCGACCCCTCGCGCAGCCGGAGCACCGGCGGGAGCGGTCTCGGTCTGGCCATCACCAAACACCTGGTCGAGGCGCATGAGGGCACCGTTGACGCGACCAGCGGACCGGACGGGGGATCGCAGTTCCGAATCCGCCTTCCGAGGGTGGAAGAGGGGTGAGCCGTCCTCGCCTGGTCACTCGGGAGTCCGACCAGGAACCCTCACCGTCCCGGGCCCGAACGCCGCCGCGCCGTGGTGGGCGGCCTTCATGACCGATGCGTCAGTACTCCTGGCACTGAGCCCGACGGTGAGACCCTGGAAGCGATCCAGCTCTACCTCAGCGGCCCCGGCCGCACGTGCGCTGTTGATCGAACGCTGGTGGAAACTGCCGTCCTCCTCCAGTCTGTGCTCACCCCCTAAAGGACCAATATGCGCTCACCCACCGATCTCGACTTCCGCAAGAGCGGTTGCAGCGGTTCCGGCGACAACTGCGTGGAGATCGCCGACCTGCCGCAGCGAACGGCCCTCCGCGACTCCAAGCACCAGGAGAAGAGGCACTTCGCCATCCCCTCCAGCGAGTGGGAGGCGTTCCTCGGCGCCGCTCGTCATGGAAGGCTCCGGCTTCCGCCGGGGCATTCGGTACCGGTCCAGCGCTCCTTCAGTCACACGTCCCGTACAGGCGCACCGCGATGCACGCCGTGACGTCGAGACGACAGAACTGCGCGGGCCGCCGCCCCTCTCCCCTCGTTGATCTCGGGGAAGTCGGCCTTATGAGGGTCCTTTTAAGGCCGACTTCCCCGAGATCAACACGAAACCCTGCCAATGCTGCGCCGACGATGCGCTTCGCATCGGCACGGGCGAACCGGCGCACGCCGCGATTGACGATGAGGTGCACCGGGCCGGGGGGCACCTCGCCGAGCAAGGCGCTGTCGACCGGCGGAAGCTCATCCTTCTCCGCGGCCGCCTCCACCCGCCTCCGCAGTATCGCCGAGTACTGGCCGAGGACCCTGCTCAACGCCTTCCGGACCGCGGATACCTCGCCCGCGCGCTGGACGGCCTCGACGCCCAGCTCCTCACGGACGGGCCAGTTCCCGTACACGCTGGCCTTGCGGATGGCGGCCGACTCGGCGACCTCCTCGTAGCGGAAGCCCGTGATGCCGCCCCGCCCCACGCCGCTCCGCGGCCTCGCCTGCGCACGCGAGCTCGACACCCGCGGCCTCCGGCTCGCCGGCACACCCATCGACGTCCGCGGTGATGCGATCGAGGCCGTGGACGGGATCGGACTGCTCACGAAGGTCCGGGCCGGACGGGTCCGGATCTCCGAGCAGCCTCAGAGATTGGCCGTATCCGGCCAGTCGGACGGCTTGCAGTCCGCTCGCTGTGGGAAAGGCGCGGTGTCGCCGATGAGGCCGGGCTCAAACCTCACGATCATGCAACCGGACCG
>NZ_ANAS01000041.1:0-79473 GCF_000341205.1 Nocardiopsis baichengensis YIM 90130
TCCCTTGCTTGTGATCATGTGAAAGTGTGGCCGGCCGGTCGTGGGGGGTGTCTCCTGGGGCGCGGGCGGCGGTGAGGGCGGGCCGGGCGGGTGCTTGTGCCTGCTCGCCGTCCGCCGGGCCCCGGGTGGTCCGGGTGGCCGGCGGCGACGGATGGGCGGGTGCCCCTCTTGCTGCCGCTTCCCGTCCGCCGGGTTCCCGCTGGTCGGGCGTGGGCGGCGGCGGCGAGGCGGGGCGGGTGCCCGGGCTTGCCTGCCGGGCGGCCGGCCCCCGGGTGGTCCAGGCGGGGAGGCGGCGACGAGCAAGGCCGGCGGGCCTTCGGGCGGCGCTGTCGGGGATCGGGCGTGCGGACGGCCGGGGGCGGCCCCGGTCGTGTCCGCCGGCGTGGTGGAACCCTCCGGTCCCGGGCCGCCCCCGGGGGGCACTTCCTGCCACCCGCATCGACACCCTTGTTGATCTCGGGGAAGTCGGGGTAATACCGGCGAGTATTACCCCGACTTCCCCGAGATCAACGGCAAGGAGGGGGCGCGCACCCCGGGGCGGGGTCGCCGACCACGCCGCAGCGGCCGCGCCGCTCACAAGGACGCGGCCGAGGGTTTCACCACTCCAGCGGACACGAACCAGGCCCCGGGCTCCGTCCGCGGCCTCCACCGCGCCCTCACCGCACACCGGCCCCGCGGACAGCAAGGCCGGGCAAACGCCCTGGACCGGGGTACCGCTCTGCCGCCCCGTGCCCGCGCGCCCCATCGCTCCCGCGCGTCCGGCAGCCGACAGCGCCGTGACCGGAACCTCCCGGCTCCGTCATCGCCGCCTGCCCGGCGACCATCCGTACGCCCGGCGCCCGGCAGCGGCGCCCGACACCCCGGCGCCATCGTCCTCGTCGCTGCTGCCCACCCCGGCCACCGGCGGCCCGCCACCCGGCCAGGGGCCGTGAGTGGGGTACCCGCCACTCCGTCGCCGCCCTCTCCCGAGACCACCGCCACACCCGGCGGACGACAGCGTCGCCGGCAGGACCGCCCGCCTTCGTCGTCGCCGCTAGGGCATCGACTGTTCGCGCACCTGGCAGACGACAGGGTTGCACCCGGTGCCGTCGACCTTCTTCATCGCTGCCTGCCAGGCCGTCGGCCTCAGGGCTGACGGGCGGAGCCGTGTGGTCGGAGAGAAGGCGTCGGGTCGTCGGTCCCTCAGAGGGCCGGTGCGGCCGGTGCGGCCGCTGCCGACCTGGGGAATCGGTCTGGAGCGCGCGTTCGGTGGTGTGGATGGAACCGATTTTCTGTTCCTACTGTGAAAGAGGCTTCGCCTGTGCTAGTCGTCTGCCGTGGGACGGAAATGCCGGATGTACCACCGCTGCCACGGGGTCTCGACCGAGCGGTGGTCGTAGTTCCCCCTCACGTATTCGATGGCCTCATCCGGTGACAGGCCGTCGAGTACCGCCATGCACGCCAGCGCGGTGCCGGTGCGCCCGATGCCCGCCGAGCACGCCACCTCCACGCGTTCCTGCCCGGCCCGCCGCCACGCCGTTCTGAAGTGTCGCTCGGCGTCGGGGTCGGTCGGCAGGAGAAAGTCGGGCCAACGCACCCAAACGCTGTCCCACGGAACGCTCGGAGGTTGGCGTCCCTGCAGGTAGAGGCCGAAGTTCGGACGCGGGCCGGTCGGTTCTCGCCGATGGAGCCCCCTTCCGCGCACCAGGCGTCCCGAAGGCAGGGCCAGGACGCCCGGCGCTCCGGGATCCCATGTCGTGGACACGGCCGATTCTCCTTTCTTCGGCAGGTGGTGAATCCTGCGCGGTGGTGCGGGGAACGCTTCTCGGGGCACATTCCCGATCCTTCGGAACGTCCTTCTCCATTGCGGGCGAACAGGAGGAGGGAAAGGGCTTCCGCAAGGACGGCGATCCGGGAATTCAGAGCGCCGGCCGACCTTCCCGGGGCTATGATCCCCTCACTTCGCTCGTCGCCGTGCTCGGAGGGGAGTGGCATGGGCAAACATGTGGCCGCATGGTTGGCGACCCTCGCTGTGGACATGGTCGCCGTTCCCGCGCTCGCCTACCTCTTCGGCAACGCCGGCACCGTCCTCGGCATGCTGGGCGGCGGTGTGGCGCTGACAGGGGTGGCGGTCGCCGCCGTCGCCAACGGTGCGGTCGGGGGCCTGGCTCTCGCTCTGCTCGTCCCGGCCAGTCTCGTCGCCCCGGCCGGGGTCGTCACCACCGCCGAGGTCGCCGCCGAACGTCCCGTCGCATCCGTCGTGCGCGGGGACGACGCGGGGTCGGGCACGACCCTCCCGCTTCCGGACCGCGCCCCGGGTGAGGGCGAGGCCGGTCCCCCTGGAGAGGCATCACCCTGCGCCGAACCCGACCCGGTGAGCGGCGAGTGCCCGCCGACGGCCGTCCCCGGCCCGGACGGCGGCGATCCGGCGGCCCCCGACCCCGGTGCGTCCGAACCCGCCCTCACCGATCCGGACGAGGCCGAACTCGACGAGGCCGAGCCGGGCCTCCCCGACCCGAGCCGTGCTGAGGGCGGCGGCACGGACGGCGGCGCTGAGGACGGTGTCCCGCAGGAGGACGCCCCGCAGGAGGACGTCCCCTGACCGGACGGCCATGGTCACTCCTTGGAATGGCTTGACCCGCTTTCGGGCGGTGTGCGCCGAGCATCTTCACTCACGGTGAACGCGCGCTCGGTCCTGGGCAATATGGGCCCCCGCCTCGCGGAATAAGAGTCCTGTAAGAATCGGCCGCTGACCATTCCCCGCGACGTCGGGCGGGGGCGGGGCCCGGTATCGTGTTGGCGGGGTTTTCGGCGGTATCCCCCGCAGCGCCGTTCCCCACCCGAGATTTCTGCTGAACCGATTCGGCCCGCGTCTGCGTCACACGTCGATGTAGACGCAAGGGGGATCGAGGATTCCAGGGGGCCTCCAACTGAGTGACAGCACCTACGGCGCCGGCGACGACGAGCGGCGCCCCGAGACGCCAGAGAACGACGAGACCGCCGCGGGTGCCCCCGCCGATGAGGGGGCGCCGGCCGACGCGGCGGTCGATGGCGTGCCCGAGAAGGGCAGGCCGGAGAGCAGGGAGCCCGAGAGCAGGGAGCCCGAGAGCGAGGAGCCCGAGAACGAGCGGTCCGAAAGTGCAGGGGCTGAGGGCGCCGAGGCCGGTGAGGCGCCGCTGAGCGGTGATGGCGAGGACGACGCCTCCGAGGACGCGGAGGGCGTGGGCGCCTTCAAGGACAGCGGCAGCTTCTTCCGGGACAAGGTCGCCCAGAGCCTCGCCGCGCAGGGGTTCAGCCTGCGCGACGACGGGACGTGGGACGACAGCGCCTCTGCGGTCCCCAAGGGGGACGACGCGGAGAGGGCGGCCGAGAAGGACACCGAAGAGGGGCCCGTCCGGGAAGAGGCCTCCGCCGCCGCAGCCGAGGACGACGCTTCCTCTGCCGACGCTCCCGCCGCCGACGACGCTCCTGAGAAGGAGGCGCCGAAAACGGAGGGCGCGGACGCGGAGGACCGGGAGAGATCCGGCGCTTCCGGGCCCGGAGAGGAGTCCGAGTCCTGGGATCCTGAGAGCACGGCGGCCTTCGCCCCGGTCTTCGACGACGCGGACGACGCAGAGGCGGAACGGACGAAGGGGCAGGAGGAGGCCGCGGGGGCCTCTGGCGGCCCTTCGGCGACCGAGCCTTCTGCCGGCGAGTCCGGCGAGTCCGGCGAGTCCGACGAGCCTGTCGAAGACGTGCCTTCGACGGCCGGGGCCGATCCTGACGGCGACCCCGAGAGCACGGCCGCCTTCGCGTCGGTCGCCGGCATCGCCTCTGACGACACGTCCACGGAGCCCTCCGACGACTCCTCCGACACCGACGCCGGTGATGCGCCGGACACGGTCACCGAGGAGGACAAGGCCGGGAGCGGGTCCGCCGGACGATCCGAGGAACCGGAGAAGCCCGAGGTCTCGGGCGCCGCCGCCGCAGGTGCCGCTGCCGCTGGTGCGGCGGCCGCAGGTGTGGTGGCGGGCGCCGCCTCCGGGGCATCGGAGTCCTCGCAGGACCACTCGCAGGACCAGGAGTCCGCGCAGAACCAGGGGTCCTCTCAGGAGCCCGACGAGGGGACCCGAGAGTCCTCCGGGGACAAGCCCGTCTACGCGGTCCCCACGCCGTCGCCGCCGCCTTCGCCGGAGGGGGCGGGAAGCGAGCCGGTGACGGGCGCGCGGAACCTGCTCCGGGCCAAGGTGCCGGGCACGGGCAAGGGCGGTGACGGTGCGCCCGGAGAGGCCTCGGCCGCGGCCTCCGGCGGCCCCGGCAAGGGGAACAAGGGGCCGAAGGGTCCCAAGGGCCCCAAGGGGCCGAACGGCCCGGGCAAGGGCAAGAAGCCCAAGAAGCC
The DNA here is from genome assembly GCF_000341205.1 of Nocardiopsis baichengensis YIM 90130. Taxonomy (NCBI): domain Bacteria; kingdom Bacillati; phylum Actinomycetota; class Actinomycetes; order Streptosporangiales; family Nocardiopsidaceae; genus Nocardiopsis; species Nocardiopsis halophila. The sequence goes on from NZ_ANAS01000041.1 coordinate 4,358, forward strand.
GATGTGGTTCCGGGCGACGCGCGCGCTGCTGATCACCGCGGGTGTGTTCGCGGTGCTGGGCATCGGCGCGTTCCTGGTGGCCTACAACTCCTTCGACGTCCCCACCGCCGCCAAGGCCGAGGCGACCGACCAGGGCTCGATCTTCTACTACGCGGACGGGGAGACCAAGTTCGCCGAGCGCGGTGTCGACCGCGACCCGGTCACCTACGACGAGATCCCCGAGCAGGTCCAGGAGGCGGTCATCTCCGCCGAGGACCGCGGCTTCTGGACCGAGCCGGGCGTGTCCCTGTCGGGCACCGTGCGCGGCGCCTGGTCGACCCTCACGGGGCAGCAGGTGCAGGGCGGCTCCACGATCACCCAGCAGATGGTCCGCAACTACTTCGAGGGCGTCTCGAAGGAGCAGACCGTCTCCCGCAAGCTCAAGGAGATGGTCATCGCCCTCAAGATCGACCGGTCTGAGGGCTATGACAAAGAGTGGGTGATGGAGCAGTACCTGAACACCATCTACTTCGGCCGCAACGCCTACGGCATCCAGGCCGCCGCCCAGGCTTACTACCACAAGGACGTGGGCGACCTCACCCCCGCCGAGTCGGCGTTCCTGGCGGCCGCGATCCAGCAGCCGACCAAGTTCGGCATGGCGGACAGCGACACCACCCCCGAGATGGAGAAGCGCTGGAAGTACGTGGTGAACGGGCTGGTCTCCGAGGAGATCATCACCCAGGCCGAGGCCGATGAGATGGAGTTCCCCAAACCCGAGGAGTCCCGCCCCTCCGCGGGCATGGACCTGAGCGGCTACAAGGGCTATATGCTCCAGCAGGCCATGGCCGAGCTGGACGGCATGGGCTACACCGAGGACAACATCAACCGCAACGGCTACAAGATCGTCACCACGTTCGACAAGGACTTGATGGACGCCGCCGTCGATGCGGTGGAGAGCAACGTCGACGTGGACAACCTGCCGGACGGGGTCCACGCCGGGCTGACCGCGATCGATCCTGCGACCGGCGAGGTCGTGGCGTTCTACGGCGGCAAGGACTACAACGAGAACCAGTACGACAGCGCCTTCCGCGGCGCGGCGCAGGCGGGTTCGGCGTTCAAGCCCTACGTGCTGGCGGCCGCCCTGGAGAGCGGCAAGAGCCTGAACACGGTCGTGGACGGCACCTCGGGGCAGACCTTCTCCGGCTCGGTGGTGAAGAACTCCGACGGCGGCGGCGGCCCGGAGAACCTGATCGAGGCGACGCGGCGCTCCAGCAACACCGGGTACATCAACCTGGCGCTGGAGACCGGCCTGGACAAGGTCGTGGACATGGCGCACGCGTCCGGCATCCCGCAGGACAAGATCACCGAGGCGCAGGCGGGCGCCCCCACGCTGGCGCTGGGCGTGTCCGATGTCAGCGCGGTCGACCAGGCCAGCGGGTTCGCCACGTTCGCCAACGGCGGCGTGCACATCGAGCCGCACGTGGTGCGGGACATCGTCGACCGGGAGGGCGAGAGCCTGCGGGAGAAGCCCGAGGAGAGCCGCGCGATGAAGGAGGGCGTGGCGGCCGACGTCACCTACGCCCTGGAGCGCGTGGTCACCTCGGGTACCGGCCGCTCGGCGCAGCTCCCGGACGGGCGCCCGGTCGCCGGCAAGACCGGCACCACCGACAGCAGCGTCGCCGGCTGGTTCGCGGGCTACACCCCGCAGCTGTCGACCGCGGTGGGCGTGTACAACGGCAACAACCAGCCGTTCAGCCTGCCCGGTGTCGGTGTGGTCTACGGCGGCAACGTGCCGGCGGCGATCTGGAAGAGCTTCATGACCACGGCCATGGAGGGCGAGGAGCCGAAGTCCTTCCCGGGCCCCAGCTACGGCGGGGAGACCGAGAACTACGCCCCGGACGTGCCCACCGAGGACCCGAACGCGGGCCATGAGCCGCAGGAGCCCCAGGAGCCGCAGCAGCCGCAGGAGCCCCAGGAGCCGCAGCAGCCGGAGGTCCCGGCGGACCCGGACCCGACCGACCCCGGTGACGGCGGCGGGGAGGTCCCGCCGGACGGCGGTGACGGCGGGGGCGAGACCCCGCCGGACGGCGGCGACGGAGGCGGCGATCCCCCGCCCGAGGGCGGGGGAGGAGGGGGTGACGACGGCACCTTCTTTCCCTGAACCGCCTCCGGAGGACCCGGAGGGTGATCAGACGCCGGAGCCGCGCCCCTCGTAGGGGGCGCGGCTCCGCCGCGTCCAGGGCCGCGTCACAGGGGGCAGCCGCACAGGCCCCGGGGGTCGGGCCCGGGCTCGCCCCAGTCGGCGGTGAACGCCTGGGCCCCCGGCGTGGTGCCGGTGAGGGCGTCGGCGGCCAGGATGACCGCGGCCGCGGTCCAGGTGCTGCGCTCCACCGGCCAGTTGACCTCCTCGGCGAACTGGTAGCCGGTCCAGTAGGCGCCGTCGTCGGGGTCGCGCAGGTGGGCGATGTCGGCGAGCAGCCGGGTGCCGCGCTCGGTGTCGCCGACGGCGGCCAGCGCCAGCACCAGTTCGGAGGTCTCGGCGCCGGTGACCCAGGGCTGGTCGCTGACGCAGCGGATGCCCAGCCCGGGGACGACGAAGGTGTCCCAGCGCTCGTCCAGGCGCTTGTGCGCCCCCGGCCCGCGCAGCGCCCCGCCCAGGACCGGGTAGTACCAGTCCATGGAGAAGCGGCCGCGGTCGGCGAAGACCTCCTCGTGCGCGGCGACCAGGTGGCCCAGCCGGTCGGCGGCGGCCCGCCAGTCGGGGCGGTCCTGGCCCAGCCGGGCGCCCAGGGCGGCGGCGCAGCGCAGCCCGTGGTGCACGCTGGCGGACCCGGTGAGCAGGGCGTGATCGCCGGGGGAGCCGTCGGTGCCGCGGGCCCACAGGATCTCGCCGCGCTCGGTGGCCAGCCCCAGGGCGAAGCCGATGCCGGCGGCGACGGCGGGCCACATCCGCGCGGCGAAGGCGGTGTCGCCGGTGACGAGCAGGTGGTGCCAGACGCCGACGGCGGGGTAGGCGGCGTGGTTGGGTTCGCGGTGCGCCTCGGCCACGCGGCCCTGGCGGAGCTTGGCGGGCCAGGACCCGTCGGCGTTCTGCACCCCCGCCAGCCAGGTGTAGGCGCGCCGGGCGGCCCCGTGGTGGCCGGCGGCGGTCAGCGCCATGGCGCACTCGACGTGGTCCCACACGTCGAGGTGGCCGCCGGGGAACCAGGGCAGCGCCCCGCCGGGCTCCTGGCTGGCGAGCAGGTAGCGGGCGGAGCGGTCGATCTGGTCGGCGGTGAGGACGCCGGGGACCTCGAGGGCGGTGGGGGCCTGGGAGGGGGCGGGGCTCATGCGGGGCCCGCGGGCAGCGGCTTGCGGACGTAGACGACGACGCTCTTGCCGATGACCGGGTTGAGCGCCTTCTCGGCCAGCCGGGTGGCGGGGGGCGCCTGGAGCATGTCCCACACCAGCATGCGGTGGTAGGCCTTGACGGCGGGGTGCCGGTCGTCGTCGGTGCCCACCGCGCACTTGAGCCACCAGTAGGGGGCGTGCAGGGCGTGCGCGTGGTGGTGCGGCCCGATGGCGAAGCCGGCGGCCTTGAGCTTGGCCTCCAGCTCGGCGCGGGTGTAGATGCGCACGTGGCCGCCCTCGACGGTGTGGTAGTCCTCCGACAGCGCCCAGCACAGGCGCTCGGGCAGCCAGCTGGGGACGGTGACGGCGGCGATGCCGCCCGGGCGCAGCACCCGGTACAGCTCGGCCATGGCGGCGGTGTCGTGCGGCAGGTGCTCGAAGATCTCGGCGGCGATGACCCGGTCGAAGGAGCCGTCGTCGAAGGGCATGCCCAGGGCGTCGCCCTTGACGGTCTCGGCCTCGGTGCCGGCGGGGGCCTCGCCCTCGGCGCGCATGGCGGCGAACATGGTCGCGACCTCGGCCAGGTCGTTCTCGTTCTGGTCGAAGGCGACCACGTCGGCGCCGCGCCGGTAGGCCTCGAAGGCGTGGCGGCCGCCGCCGCAGCCCAGGTCGAGGACGCGGTGGCCCGGGCCGACGGGGAACAGGGAGAAGTCGACGGTGATCAGTGCAGGCTCCTTCGGGTCTGTCAGATGCTTGCCGCGTACCGGGCGGCGGTGGCCTCGGCGACGGCGCGCCAGGTGAAGCGGTGCTGGACGCGGTCCCAGGCGGCGCGGCCCATCCGGGTGCGCTCGGCGGGGTCGTCGAGCAGGGCGCCGATGCGGGCGGCGAGCTCCTCGGCGTCGCCGGGTTCGGTGAGCACGCCGGCGCGGCCGTCGGTGCCGACGACCTCGGGCAGGGCGCCGGCGCGGCTGGCGACGAGCGGGGTGCCGCAGGCCATGGCCTCCACGGCGGGCAGCGAGAACCCCTCGTAGAAGGAGGGGACGACGGCGACCTCGGCGGAGGCGATCAGGCGGCCGAGCTCGGCGTCGTCGATGCCGCTGACGAAGGTGGTGTTCTCGCGCAGGGAGAGCTCGTCGACGAGGGTGTCGGTGGGGCCGCCGGGCTTGGGGCGGCTGACCAGGGTCAGCGAGACCTCGCGCTCGGTGGCGAGTTTGGCGACGGCGCGCAGCAGGGTGGCCACGCCCTTGAGGGGGCTGTCGGCGCTGGCGGTGCACACGATGCGGCCGGGCACCCGCCCGGTGCCGGCGGAGCCTCCGGCGGCACCGGGGTGGAAGTGGCGGGTGTCCACGCCGAGGGGGACCACGTCGATGCGGTCGCGGTCGACGCCGAACTCGCGGACGATGTCGTCGGCCGAGGAGCGGGAGGGGACCAGGACGGGGTCGAGGCGGCGGGCGACGCGCCCCTGCATGCCGACGAAGGAGTACCAGCGGCGCTTGGAGATGCGCTGCCAGCCGGTGGCCTCCTCCAGTTCGATGCGCCGGTCCACGGTGATGGGGTGGTGGATGGTGGTGACCAGGGGCAGGCCGGTGCGGCGGAGCCCGAGCAGGCCGTAGCCGAGGGTCTGGTTGTCGTGCACGACGTCGAACTCGCCGCGGCGGCGGCGCAGTTCGCGCAGGGCCCGCAGGGAGAAGGTGAGGGGTTCGGGGAAGCCGGCGGTCCACATGGTGCCGACCTCCAGGGCGTCGATCCAGTCGCGCCACCGGTGCAGCGGGGGCGTGGCGAAGGGGTCGGCGTCGTTGTACAGGTCGAGGCTGGGGACCTTCTCCAGGATGACGCCGTCGTCGAGTTCGGGGTAGGGCTGGCCGGAGAAGACGGTGACCCGGTGGCCGAGGGCCGCCAGTTCGCGGGAGAGGTGGCGGACGTACACGCCCTGCCCGCCGCAGTGCGGCTTGCTCCGGTAGGAGAGCAGGGCGACGCGCAGCGGGGCGGGGGGCGGCGGGGTGTGCGGCATGGTCCTCGAACCCATCGGCGAAAAGTTACTCGGCAGTTTAGTATGCGGCCGTCCCGCCTGATCTTATGGTCCGGTCCTCACGCCAGGGACGCTGCCTCCGGGCAAGTGAAGCCGTGCGGGGGCAGGTCGGCGCCGCCCATGGCGCGGGCGACCTCGCCGGGGCCGGACCAGCCGCCGGCCGAGCGCAGCACGGTGCCGACCTCGGGCGGGCGCAGCACCCCGATGACGCCGCCGTGCACGAGCAGCACCTGGCCGCTCACCCCGGCGGAGGCGGGGGAGGCGAGGTAGGCGACCAGGGGCGAGACGTGCTCGGGCGCCAGCGGGTCGGGGCCCTGCGGCGGGGGCGGCCCGAAGACCTCGGCGGTCATGCCGGTGCGGGCGCGGGGGCAGATGGCGTTGGCGGTCGGCCCGTAGCGGCGCAGGGCCTGGGCGGTGGAGGTGGTGAGCGCGGCGATGCCGCCCTTGGCGGCGGCGTAGTTGGGCTGGCCGGGCGGGCCGAGCAGGAAGGCCTCGGAGGCGGTGTTGACGATGCGGCCGTAGACGGTGCCGCCGTCGCGCTTGGCCCGGGAGCGCCAGTGCGCGGCGGCGGCGCGCGAGGCCAGGAAGTGCCCGCGCAGGTGGGTGCGGACCACCGTGTCCCACTCCTGCTCGGCCATGTTGAACAGCATCCGGTCGCGGGTCGTCCCGGCGTTGTTGACCAGGGCGTCCAGTCGCCCGAAGTGCTCTTCGGCGGCGGCGACCAGGCGCTCGCCCGCTCCGTCGGCGGCGGCGTCGCCGGCCAGGGCGCGGGCCGTGCCGCCGCGGGCTCGGATCTCGGCGGCGGTGTCCTCGGCGCCGTCCAGGTCGGTGGCGACCACGCGGGCGCCGAGCGCGGCCAGGGCCAGGGCGTGGGCCCGGCCCAGGCCGCGTCCGGCGCCGGTGACGGCGGCGGTCAGCCCGTCCAGCGCCACCTCGGGCGGCTGCTGCTCATCCATGGGTCCTCCTCCAGGTCAGCACCCCCGCGGGGGTCTCGGTCACCGCGGCGAGGCCGCGGCGCTCCAGCGCGCGCAGGTGGGCCGCGGTCTCGGAGGCGGCCAGGCGGCGCTGCACGATGGGCATCCGGTCCCAGCCGTGCCGCCAGGGCAGGGCCGCGCACAGCTCCCACAGGGTGGCGGGGCCGGGCGCGGCCGCCTCCAGGGCGGCGGCGAGCGTGTCCAGCTTCTCCTCGTGGTGGGCGAGGATCCCGGCGACGCGGTCGTCCAGTCCGGTGAACCGGGCCTCGTGGGCGGGCAGGGCCTCGACGGTCCCGGGCCGGGGCACGGCGTCGGGCAGCCGGGCCAGGGACTCCAGGAAGGCGCCGAGGGGGTCCCGGTCGTCGGGGCCGTCGGTGGTGAAGGGGTAGAGCCCGATGTGCGGGGTGATGCGGGGCAGCACGTGGTCGCCGGTGAAGAGCCGGTCGGCGTCCTCCAGGTGCAGGCAGATGTGGCCGGGGGAGTGGCCGGGCGTCCACACCGTGCGCAGTTTGCGGCCGGGCACGTCGACGGGGTCGCCGTCGGCGAGCTCGGTGTCGGGTTCGGCGGGCGGGTCGAGCCGGGGGTCGGTGCGGGCGTACTCCTCGATCGCGGCCTGCGGGGCGCCCGCCCGGCGCAGCTGCTCGGTCTCGATGTGCAGGCCGCCGCCGGCCAGTCCGCCCAGCGCGTCGATGCGGCGCACCATTTCGGCGTCGGCGTGGTGCATGGCCACCCAGCAGCCGGAGGCCGCGCGCACCCGCCCGGCCAGGCCGGCGTGGTCGGGGTGGAAGTGGGTGACGACCACGCCGTGCACCTGCTCGGGGGAGGAGCCGGCGGCGCGGAGCCCGGCGTCCAGGGCGGCCCAGGACTCCTCGTGCTCCCAGCCGGCGTCGACGAGGACGGGCCCGCGGGGGGTCTCCAGTGCGTAGACGAGGGTGTAGCCGAGCGGGTTCGCGGGGATCGGCACGGGGATGCTCCACACCCCGCCGCCCAGGTCCTCGACACCAGGGACGGTTCGCATACGCTGCCTTTCGTAGAACCGAATTCGGTTCTAACTGTAGGCACCGAGCACCAGCCCGCTCGTGGGGACCCCGGCCCCCGCGGTGACGAGCACGTGTTCGACCCCGGCCACCTGGTTGGCGGCGGTGCCGCGGACCTGCCGCACCGCCTCGGCGATGCCGTTCATCCCGTGGATGTAGGCCTCGCCCAGCTGGCCGCCGTGCGGGTTGACCGGCAGCGGCCCGTCCAGGGCGGTGCGCCCCTCGGCGACGAAGGCCGGCGCCTCGCCGCGGCCGCAGAACCCCAGCTCCTCCAGCTGCATCAGGACGAAGGGGGTGAAGTGGTCGTAGAGCACCGCGGTCTGCACGTCGGACGGGCCCAGCTCGGACATCGCCCACAGCCGCCCGCCGACCAGGCCGGTCTCCGGCAGTCCGGCGCCGTCGCCGCGGTAGAAGGAGGTCATGGTCATCTGGCCGTCGGCCGCCCCCTGCGCGGCGGCGCGCACCACCGCCGGCGGTCGGCGCAGCGCGCGTGCGCGCTCGGCGGAGACGACCACCAGCGCCACCCCGCCGTCGCTCTCCTGGCAGCAGTCCAGCAGCCGCAGCGGCTCCGCCACCCACCGGGAGGCCTGGTGGTCCTCCAGGGTGATGGGGCGGCCGTGGAACCAGGCCCGGGGGTTGGTGGCGGCGGCGCGCCGGGCCTGGACCGCGACCCGGCCGAAGTCCTCGCCGACGGCCCCGTACACCTGCATGTAGCGGCGGGCCGCCACCGCCGCCCAGGAGGCGGGGGTGGCCAGGCCGACGGGGACGTGCCAGCCCAGCTCCAGGCTCTGGGAGGTGGGCTCGCCGCCGTCCTGGCGCACGGCCCGGCCGAACCGGCGCCCGCTGCGCTCGTTGAACGCCCGGTAGGCCACCACCACGTCGGCCTGCCCGGTGGCCACCGCCATCGCGGCCTGGGCCACGGTGCCGCACGCGGCCCCGCCGCCGTAGGGCACCCGGGAGAAGAAGCGCAGCTCCCCGGCGCCGATCTCGCGGGCCACCGCGATCTCGGAGCTGGCGTCCTGGGCGAAGGCGGTCATGCCGTCCACCTCCTGCGGCGCGACCCCGGCGTCGCCGAGGGCGTCGAGCACCGCCTCGGCGGCCAGCGCCAGCTCGGTGCGGCCCGACTCCTTGGTGAACGCGGTGGCCCCGATCCCGGCGATCGCCGCGGCCCCGGCCAGTGTCCGGCTCATCGGACCCCCTCCAGCTCGACGGTGGCGGTGGCGTGCGGCCCGAGTGCGGTGGTACCGCGCACCTCCACCCGGGTGGTGCCGTCCTCGGGCGGGTGGGCGGTGCCGGTGAGCACCAGGGTGTCGCCGGCGTGGGCGGGGGCGCCCAGCCGGAGGGCGATGCGCCGCACGCGGGCGCCGGGCCCGGCCCAGTCGGTGGCGTGCCGCTGGACCAGGCCCTGGGTGGACAGGATGTTCAGGAACACGTCCTGCGCGCCCTGGGCGCGGGCGCGGTCGGGGTCGTGGTGGACGGGGGTGAAGTCGCGGGTGGCCAGCGCCCCGGCGGTGACCGCGGTGCGGGTCAGCTCCAGCTCCGCCACGGGCAGCCGGCGCTGCCCGGCGGGGCGCCAGCACGGCAGCGCCGGGCCGTCGCCGATCCGCTCGAAGTCGACGCGCACCGCCATGCCGGCGTGCACCTCGCCGGGGGCGGCGCCCACCACGGCGCCGGCCACCCGCACCCCTTCGGGCAGCTCCACCACGGCCACCGGGAACGGCGCGGTGCGCCCGGGGACCGGCGGGTGGTGGTGCACCACGTGGCTGAACACGGTGCCCTCGCCGGAGGCGACCACGTGGTCGGCGGCCCCCGAGCGGCAGTGGGGGCACAGCGGGCCGGGCGGGTGGCGCAGCGCGCCGCAGTCGGCGCACCGGCGGATGCGCAGCTCCCCGGCCTCGGCGCCGTCCCAGAAGAAGGCGGTGTCGGCGTTGCGCGGCGGGCGCGGGGCGGACGGCGCGGGACCGTCGGGGGAGGCACTGCCGGGGGAGGCGCCGTCAGGAGAGGCGCCGTCGGGGGAGGCGGGGGCGAACTTCAGGACGCGGAACGTCATCTCCCCGACCCGCTCGGCGCCGCTGTACCAGGCGGTGTGCCAGGTCAGGAAGCGGCCCGTGCCCAGGGCGGTGGTCTTGGGGCCGCTCAGGCCGCCGAACCGGGTGGCCGAGCGCAGCGACTCGCCGAAGCGCGGGTAGCGGTCGTAGGCCTGGACGCAGTCGGTGGCCACGACGCCGGTCAGGCCGTGCGCGTCCAGCGCGCCGAGCAGCTCGTCCACGGCCGAGGCGGTGGGGCGCGGGTCCTGGCCGGGCATGGTCCACACCTGGAGCATCGCCGGCGGGGCCAGGCCCTCGCGCAGGTAGAGCGGGTTGGCGTCGCCCATCGCCTCCAGCCAGTGGCGGACCATGGGGGCGTTGACCGGGTCGGGGGCGGGGCCGCCGTCCACCTCCCCGCGGGCGCGGGCGGCCGCGGCGAGGCCGTCGAGGTCGGGGGCGGTGTCGGTGTCGGTGTCGGTCGCGGTCACGCGGGCTCCTCTCGGCGGGGGTCCTCAGCGCGGGGCGCGGGGCAGGCCCAGCCCGAGCGTGGCGATCAGCTCGCGCTGCACCTCGTTGACGCCGCCGCCGAAGGTCATCACCAGCGACCCCTTGGCGGCGGTGTCCATGCGCTCGGCCAGGTCGGCGGTGGCGGGGTCGGCGGGGTCGCCGAAGCGCGCCACGGTCCGGGCGACGAGCCGGGGGACCTCCTGGAGGCGCTCGCTGGCGTAGACCTTGTTGGCCGAGGCGTCGGGGGCACCGAGCCACCCGCTGTCGATGCCGGCGGCGACCTGCCAGTTCAGCAGCTCGTTGACGCGCAGGTAGGCGTGGACGCGGGCGAGGGCGCGGCGCACCTGGGGGTGCTCGTCCGGAGGGCGGCCGCCGGGTCCGCGGGCGGTGCGGGCCCACTCCCGGAACCGGTCGTAGGTGCGGCCGATGGTGCCGGAGGGGCCCAGGGTCAGGCGCTCGTGGTTGAGCTGCTCGATGATGATGCGCCAGCCCTCGCCCTGGTCGCCGATGCGGCGGCCGGGCGGCACGCGCACCCCCGAGTAGTAGGTGGCGTTGGTGTGGTGGTGGCCGTCGGCGGTGGTGACGGGGGTCCAGGAGAAGCCGGGGTCGGCGGTGTCGGCGATGAGCAGGGTGATGCCCCGGTGGCGGGAGCCGGGTTCTCCGGTGCGGGCGGCCAGCCAGATGTGGTCGGCGAAGTGCGCCCCGGAGGTGTAGAGCTTCGAGCCGTCCACGGTGTAGCCCCCCTGGCCGTCCGGGGCGGCCGTGGTGCGCAGGGCGGCCAGGTCGGTGCCGGCCTCGGGCTCGGTGTAGCCGATGGCGAAGTGCAGCTCGCCGGCGAGGATGGGGGGAAGGAAGCGCGCGCGCTGCTCGGGGGTGCCGCGGCGCAGGATCACCGGGGCGACGGTCTGCAGCGTGACCAGGGGGTAGGGCACCCCCGCTCGGGAGGCCTCGTTGACGAAGATCTGCTGTTCGAGCGGGCCCAGGCCGCGGCCGCCGTACTCCTCGGGCCAGCCGAGGGCGAGCATGCCGTCCCCGCCCAGGCGGCGGACCACCCGCTTGTAGACCGCGGGGTCGTCGGCGGCCCGCTCCCGCTCCTCGTCGTCGACGGCGCGGGCGAAGTAGGCGCGCAGCTCGTCGCGGAGCCGGCGCTGGTCGTCGGTGAGGTCGATGTACACGGACCGCTCCCTTCAGGCCGCGCCGCACACCAGGGCGCCCAGGGCGTCCAGGCGCGCCTCGGGGCCGCCCAGGGCGGCCGCGGCCCATGCGGCGGTGGCGAAGTGCCGGTGCAGGGGGTAGGAGGTGTCGACGCCGAGCCCGCCGTGCAGGTGCTGGGCGGCGTGCAGGGCGTCCAGCGCGTCCTCGGTGACCAGCAGGGCGGCCGATTCCAGGACGGCGCCGGTGTCGTCGGTGTCGCCGGCGCCGGTGGTGTCGGCGCCCCGGTCCAGGCGCCAGGCCCCGGCGAGCAGGGCGGCGTCCAGGGCGCGCAGGGCGATCCAGATGTCGGCCACGCGCAGGGTGACCGCCTGCAGTTCGGCGAGGGGGCGGCCGAACTGGTGCCGGGTGCGCACGTGCGCGGTGGTCAGGTCCAGGGCGGCGCGCAGGGCGCCGGCGGCGGTGGCGGCAAGGCCGGTGAGCGCGCAGTGGTGCAGGGTGCGGGCGGCGGCGCCGGTGGTGTCGCCGCCCAGCAGGGCCGCCTCGGCGACCCGCACGCCGTCCAGGCCGGCGCGGAAGGCGGGGACGTGGGCGCCGGTGTGCTGGGGGGCCAGGGTCAGCCCGGGGACGTCGGCGGGCACCAGGACGGCGGCGGGGCCGTCGGCGGTGCGCACCGGCAGGAGCAGGGTGTCGGCCCGGTCGGCGTGGGGCAGGCCGGCCGCGGCGCCGTCCAGCCGCAGGCCGGGGCCCTCGCGCCGGGCCGACACGCCGAGCGGGCCGGCCGGGTCGCCCGCAACGGCGGGGGCGGTGGTCAGCGCCCGGCCCTCGGCGACGGGGGCCAGCGCGGCGCGCTGTGCGGCGGTGCCGCACAGCGCGACCGGCAGGGTGCCCAGGGCCAGGGCGGGCAGCAGCGGGGCGGGGGCGGCGCGGGCGGCGGCCTCGCGCAGGACCAGCGCCGCGCCGACGGCGCCCTGCCCGGCGCCGCCGGCGTCGGCGGGGACGGCCGTGCCGAGCACCCCGGTCCCGGCCAGGGCGCGGTGCAGGCGTTCGGGGTCGTCTTCGCGGTCCAGGACCTGCGCGGCCAGGGCGCGCAGCTCCTCCTGGGCGGGGTCGGGGGAGAAGTCCACGGATCCTCCTCAAATCTAGAACGGATTCTAGTTGGCCGCGCCCGGAAGGGGAAGGGTGTCCGCAATTCGCCGGTTAACACGGCCGCAACATCGAAAGATGAGGCCTTCTCCACAGTTGTGGAAGGCTGAACTGGTGGGCGATCCTTAGATAACGTGTTCTTGTGGACGGGACATGGACGGGGAACGAGCCGGGAGGGGCACCGTGGCGGTTCAGGCGCCGGTAGGGATGCGGTCGCGGAGTCAGAACCAGCGCCGCAGGCGCATCGTGCAGACGGCCGCCGCGCTGGCGCTGCGGGGCGGCGTCGAGGCGATGCAGATGCGCACCGTGGCCGAGCGGGCCGGGGTGGCGCTGGGCACCCTCTACCGCTACTTCCCCTCCAAGATGGACCTGGTCGTGGCCGTGGTCACCGAGGAGCTGGACCTGCTGGAGTCCAGCATCGAGCGGCGGCCGCCGGGGGCGCCCACCGCGGCGGGCCGGGCGGTGGACGTGCTCATGCGGGCCACCCGCGGGCTGATGCGCGAGCCGGAGCTGGCCGACGCGCTGGTGCGCTCGCTGATCATGGCCGAGGTCAAGACCGAGCTGGGGCGGCGCATCACCGACCTGCTGTGGCGGGTGGCGCAGGGGGAGGGCGAGGAGGCGCCGGCCGAGCCCGACCGGGACGCCCCCGCCTACGTGCTGGCGGGGTCGCTGGCCAGCGTGTGGATCTTCGAGCTGCTGGAGATCCTCAAGGGCCACCGCGACGTGGAACAGGTCCAGGAGCGGCTCACGGTCACCGCCGAACGGCTGATGCCGGGCCTTCAAAACGAGTAGAACGCGTTATAGTCTCGCGGTCATGGCCGAGCCCGTGATCGTGGAAGCCGTTCGCACTCCGATCGCCCGGCGGCGCGGCGCGCTGGCCGGGACCAAGCCGGTGGAGCTGCTCGGGCGCGTCCAGCGCGCCGTGCTCGACCGCTCCGGGACCGACCCGGCCGAGGTGGACCAGGTCTTCGCCGGGTGCGTCACCCAGGGCGGGGAGCAGGGCAACCACGTGGGCCGGCACGCCTGGCTGTACGCCGGGCTGCCCTGGTCGGCCGGGGCCACCACGCTGGACGCCCAGTGCGCCTCGGGCCAGCAGGCGGTGCACGTGGCCGCCGCGATGATCGCCTGCGGCGCGGTGCGCACCGCCGTGGCCTGCGGCGTGGAGGTGATGAGCCGCGTCCCGCTGGGGCGGGCCGTGCACCCCGACGACCCCCGCCCGGCCGACTGGGACGTGGACCTGCCGGACCAGTTCACCGCCGCCGAGCGGATCGCCGCCCGGCGCGGCCTGACCCGCGCCGACCTGGACGCCTGGGGCGTGCGCTCGCAGCGCCTGGCCGCCCGCGCCTGGGCCGAGGGGCGCTTCGACCGCGAAGTGGTCCCGGTGGCCGGGCTGGACCGGGACGAGGGGCTGCGGGAGACCACCGCCGAGGGCCTGGCGGCGCTGCGGCCGGTGGCCGAGGGCGGACTGCACACCGCCGGCACCAGCTCGCAGATCTCCGACGGGGCCGCCGCGGTGCTGCTGACCGGCGCCGACCGGGCGCGCGAGCTGGGGCTGCGGCCCCGGGCCCGGCTGCGCGCGCACACCCTGGCGGGCGCCGAGCCCCGGTACCACCTGGACGGCCCGGTGCAGGCGACCACGGCGGTCCTCGACCGGGCCCGGATGAGGCTGGGCGACATCGACCTGGTGGAGGTCAACGAGGCCTTCGCCTCGGTGGTGCTGTCGTGGGCGCGGGTGCACGGCCCCGACCACGAGCGGGTGAACCCCAACGGCGGCGCCATCGCCCTGGGCCACCCGGTGGGCGCCACCGGGGCCCGCCTGCTGGCCACCGCCCTGCACGAGCTGGAACGCCGCGACGGCACGACGGCCCTGGTCACCATGTGCGCCGGCGGCGCCCTGGCCTCCGGCGCGGTCCTGGAGCGCCTCTAGGGCGAGAGAAGGTCGGCCAGCTCCTCGATGAAGCGGGTGACCGGGCCGTCCCGGCCGCCGCCGTCCCCGTCGTCGGTCGGCGGCGGCTCCGGGGACGGCTCCGCGGAGGGGGCCGACTCCGGCGGGGCGGTCTCCTCAGGGGGCTCGGGCTCCTGTCCCGGGGGCGTGCCCGGTTCCGCCGGCGGTTCCCCGGACGGGGCCGCCGACGGCGCCCCGGACGGCTGCGGTGCGGCCCCCTGCGACGGGGCGGTGCCGCCGCCGGTGCCGCCGCCGGTGCCGCCGCCGGTGCCGCCGCCGGTGCCGCCGGGTGCGCTGTCGGGGCGGATGTGCGCGGTCGCGCCCGCGCTCGGGGGGCCGGTGGCCGGGGCGCGCCGGTCGGCGACCGGCGGGGCGCCCTCGGCGGTCAGCGTGCGCGGCTCGTTGAGCAGGAACGCCGCCGCCGACAGCAGCACCGCCACGGCGACGGTGACCAGGCCGGAGACCGCGGCGCCGGGCCAGCGGCGCCCCTCGTCCCCGGGCGGGGCCTCCAGCGGGACGTCGGCGGTGGTCACCCGGTCGCCCGCGGGGGGCGCGGCGGCCTCGCGGGAGGGCGCCGGAGGCGGTGCGGTCTCGGCGGAGGGCGCGGCGGGCTCCGCAGCGTGCGCGGGGGCGGCGTGTGGGCCCCGGCGGCGGTGCAGCGGGAAGCCGTCGTTGCCCAGGGGGCGCATCAGTTCGGCGGCCTCCTCCCGCTCGACCCGCCCGGACGGGGACGAGCAGGCCCGCACCGCCTCGGCGCGCAGCGCGGCCGGCGGGCCGGGCGGCTCCAGCAGTTCCAGGGCGGCCGCGGGCTCCACCGGCTCCCCGGCGAGCAGGTCGGCGGCGCGCCGCTCGGCGGCCCGGCACAGCTCGGCGCAGGTCTCGGGGTCCAGCCCCAGGATCTTGGCGATCTGCCCCGCGGTCAGGTGGTGCCGCCGGTGCAGCTCCAGCAGCTCCCGGTAGCTGGGCGGCAGCCGCTCCCACATGGCGCGGGCGGGGCGCTCGCCGGGGGCGGCCGCGACCCCGGCGAAGGGCGGGGCGGCGGCGAACCCGGCGTTCCGGCAGGCCGCCCGGGCCAGGGCGAACAGCCAGGGGCGCAGGTCCTCGGCGTCGGGCAGCTCACCGGACAGGCACACCGCGGCCATCAGCGCCTCGCGGACCGCCCCGTCGGCGGTTCCGGGGCCCACCAGCGTCCAGCAGTAGCGGTACAGCTCGGCGGCGTGCGCGTCGTACAGGGCCGCCGGCCGGCTCCGTGGTGCCATCGGCTCCTCCCCTCTGTGCCCGGGCCTGTGTGCCCGAGGGTCCCGCACCGGCCGGGGCCATGGGCCGCGTGCGGGGGGAAGGAGAGGAATCCGTTATCGAAGGCGCTCACTCGCCCCCGCGCGAGGGGGTGCCGATGGCGATCATCCGCTCCACCGAGCGGCGGGCCCGCTCGGCCGTGTCGGCGTCGACGTGGATCTCCCCGCTGCCGGTGCGCAGCGACCCCAGCAGCTTCTCGCCGGTGATCATCTTCATGTAGTGGCACTCGGCGCGCGGGTTGACCGGCTCGAAGGAGGTGGCGGGGTTGGCCGCGCGCAGCTGGTGCAGCATCCCGGTCTCGGTGGCGATGAGCACCTTGTCGGCGGTGGTGGTCTCGGCCGCGGCGAGCATCCCGCCGGTGGACAGGACCTTGACCCGCTCCTGGGGGACGGTGCCCTCGCCGACCAGGTACAGCGCGGAGGTGGCGCAGCCGCACTCGGGGTGCACGTACAGCTCGGCGTCGGGGTCGGCGGCCGCGCGCTCGCGCAGCGCGGCGCCGTCGATGCCGGCGTGCACGTGGCACTCGCCCATCCACACGTGGATGTTCTCCCGCCCGGTCACCCGCTTGACGTGGGCGCCCAGGAACTGGTCGGGCAGGAAGAGGATGTCGGTGTCCTCGGGGATGGACCGGATGACGTCGGCGGCGTTGGAGGAGGTGCAGCAGATGTCGGTCTCGGCCTTCACCGCCGCGGTGGTGTTGACGTAGGCGACGACGGCCGCGCCGGGGTGCTCGGCCTTCCAGGCGCGCACGTCCTCGGCGGTGATCGTGTCGGCCAGCGAGCAGCCCGCCGCGGGCTCGGGCAGCAGCACGGTCTTCTCGGGGGCGAGGATCTTGGCCGTCTCGGCCATGAAGTGCACGCCGCAGAAGACGATGGTGTCGGCCTCCACACGGGCGGCCAGACGGGACAGGGCCAGCGAGTCGCCGGTGTGGTCGGCGACGTCCTGGATCTCGGGGCGCTGGTAGTTGTGGGCGAGGATGACCGCGCCGCGCTCGTCGGCGAGGCGCCGGACCTCGGAGGCCCAGGTCTGGCTTGCGTTCTCGGTGGCCATGGCCGGTTCTTCCTTCGGAACGGGTTTTTGACTTGTAGGCAAAAACTCGGACAAGCCTAACATGGGGGGTCATGGAGGAGGCAGCGGGCATGGCGGGTCGGGCCGGGCACGAGGTCCTGGCCGCGGTGGTGCAGATCCGGTCGGGGCGCCTGAGCGTGCTGCTGTGGCGCCGGGCGCGGCCGCCGTTCGAGGGCGCCTGGGTGCTG
Organism: Nocardiopsis baichengensis YIM 90130; assembly: GCF_000341205.1. Classification (NCBI taxonomy): domain Bacteria; kingdom Bacillati; phylum Actinomycetota; class Actinomycetes; order Streptosporangiales; family Nocardiopsidaceae; genus Nocardiopsis; species Nocardiopsis halophila. The sequence goes on from NZ_ANAS01000041.1 coordinate 21,036, forward strand.
CCCGGCGGCAGACTCGGCGCCCGCGAGGGCCTGGGCGAGTCCATCCGGCGCCAGCTGGCCCAGAAGGTCGACGTGCGCGACCTGGCCCACCTGGAGCAGCTGGAGACCCGCGGCGCCCCGGACCGCTGCCCCGGCGGGCGCATCCTGGCCACCGCCTACCTGGGGCTGGTCCCGGCCGACGTGGAGCCGGTGGTGCCCGCCGACACCGCCTGGCACCCCGCCGCGGACCTGCCGGCCATGGGCTACGACCACGCGGCGATCGTGCACTCGGCGCACCGCCGGCTGCGCGCCAAGCTCTCCTACACCAACATCGGCTTCGCGCTGGCCCCGCCGGAGTTCACCATGTCCGAGCTGTCCGGCTACTACAGCGCCGCACTGGGGCACGACGTGGCCGCCACCAACCTGCGCCGGGTGCTGCTGCGCCGCGGCCAGATCGAGGAGACCGGCCGCTCGGTGCCCTCGGGCCGCTCCGGGGGCCGCCCGGCGGCGCTGTTCCGGTTCCGCGCCCGGCGCCTGGAGGTGACCGACGCCTTCGCGGTGCTGCGGCCGCCCGGCGGCGGCCGACCGTGTTAGCGTCCCATTCGTGAGGAATCGCAGTGGCGCCGTGCGCAGCGTGGTCTTCGACGTCGGGGAGACGCTGGTCGACGAGACGCGCATCTTCGAACGCTGGGCGGACCGGCTGGGCGTGCCGCGGCTGGCCTTCTTCGGCCTCATGGGCGGGGTGATGGCCCGCGGTCGGCCCCTGATGGACGCCTTCCGCCTGGTCAAGCCGGACTTCCGGCTGGAGGAGGAGGTCGCGGCCTGGAAGGCCGAGGACCCCGCCACCCTGGCCGACGGCTTCGACTTCCACGACCTGTACCCCGACGTGCGCCCGGCCCTGGCCGAGCTGCGCGCCCTGGGGGTGGGCGTGGTGATCGCCGGCAACCAGCCCGCCGCGGCCCGGACCGCGCTGGAGGCCATGGACCTGCCGGTGGACGCGGTGCACGTGTCCGAGGAGTGGGGCCTGGAGAAGCCCGATCCGGCCTTCTTCGCCCGGGTGGCCGACGTCGCCGGGGCCGCGCCCGGGGAGATCGCCTACGTGGGCGACCGGCTCGACAACGACGTGCTGCCGGCCCGCGCCGCGGGGATGGCCACCGTGCTGGTGCGCCGCGGCATGCACGGCTACCTGCACGCCGACGACCCCGACGCCAAGCACGCCGACCTGGTGGCCGACGCGCTCACCGACATCCCCGCCTGGATCTCGGGTTGATCACCTTCGAGGGCGTCACCAAGCGCTACCCGGACGGCACCGTCGCCCTGGACGGACTGGACCTGCAGGCGCCCAGCGGCCGCACCACCGTGCTGGTCGGCTCCTCGGGCAGCGGCAAGACCACCGCCCTGCGCACCGTCAACCGGCTGGTCGAGCCCACCGGCGGCCGGGTGCTCATCGACGGCACCGACGTGCGCGAGCGCGACCCCGCGCTGCTGCGCCGCTCCATCGGCTACGTCATCCAGCAGGCCGGGCTCTTCCCGCACCGCACCGTGCTGGACAACATCGCCACCGTGCCGCTGCTGCTGGGGTGGGGCCGCCGCCGCGCCCGCGCCCGCGCCGGCGAGCTGCTGGAACTGGTCGGGCTGGAGGCCTCCCAGGGGCGGCGCTACCCGCACCAGCTCTCCGGCGGCCAGCAGCAGCGGGTGGGGGTGGCCCGGGCGCTGGCCGCCGACCCGCCGGTGCTGCTCATGGACGAGCCGTTCAGCGCGGTCGACCCGGTGGTGCGCGCGGGCCTGCAGGAGGAGCTGCTGCGCCTGCAGTCCGAGCTGCACAAGACCGTCCTGTTCGTCACGCACGACATCGACGAGGCGGTCCGGATCGGCGACGGCATCGCCGTCTTCCGGCCCGGCGGCGTGCTCGCCCAGTTCGACGCCCCCGAGCGCCTGCTGGCCGAGCCGGCCGACACCTTCGTCGAGGGGTTCATCGGCTACGACCGGGGCGTGCGGCGGCTCTCCTTCTTCCCCGCCTCCCGGCTGGAGCTGCACCGCGACGCGGTGCTGGACGCCGGGGCCGATGCCGGCCGGGCGGCGCGCACCGCCGCCGCCACCGGCGAGCCCTGGCTGCTGGTCACCGGCCCCGACCGGGAGCCGGTGGGCTGGCTGTCGGCCGAGCGGGCGGCCGCCGCCGACCCGCACAGCCCGGTGGGCGCCCTGGAGCTGGCCGCCTACGGCCACGTGTTCCACGTGGCCGCCGACTCGCTGCGGGCCGCCCTGGACGCCGCGGTGCTCTCCCCGGCCGGCCGCGCCGTGGGGGTGGACCCCGACGGCGCCGTGGCCGGGGTGGTCTCCCAGGCCGACCTGGCCGCCGCCATCTGGTCGGTGGGCGAGGACCACGGGCACGGTGAGGGGCATGGGTGAGGAGCCGCTGATCCGCTGGGACTGGATCGCCCGCGGCCTGGAGGACCCCATCGGCACCGCCCTGGTCCAGCACCTGCAGCTGTCGCTGATCCCCATCGCGCTGGGCCTGCTGGCCTCGCTGCCGCTGGGGGTGGCCGCCGCGCGCTGGCGGCGGCTCTACCCGCCGGTGCTCACCGCGGTCAACGTGCTCTACGCGGTGCCCTCGATCGCGCTGTTCTTCCTGCTGCTGCCCTACACCGGGCTGACGGTCTGGACCGCCGTGCTGCCGCTGGCGCTGTACACCCTGGCGATCCTGGTGCCCAACATCGTCGACGGGCTGCACCAGGTGCCCGACCACGTGCGCCAGGCCGCCACCGCGATGGGCTTCGGCCCGCTGCGCCGCCTGGTGCGGGTGGAGCTGCCGGTGGCGGTCCCCGCGGTCATCGCCGGGCTGCGGGTGGCCTCGGTGGCCACCATCAGCATGGTCAGCGTCGCCTCCATGGTGGGGCTGGGCGGCCTGGGCGCGCTGATCCTGCGCGAGGGCTTCAACAACCGCTTCGCCACCCCCATCATCGTGGGCGTGGTGCTCACCGCCGTGCTGGCCTTCGCGGTGGACGCGCTGCTGGTGCTGGCCCAGCGGCTGCTGACCCCCTGGGCGCCGCGGCGCGGAAAGGGGCGGGCATGAGCATCGCCGAGCTGGTCGCCGCCTGGTTCTCGGACCCGGCCACCTGGACCGGGCCGGACGGCGTCCCCGCCCGGTTCGCCGAGCACACCGCCTACTCGGCGGCGGCGATGGCCGTGGCCGCCGCGATCGCGGTCCCGCTGGGCCTGGCCACCGGGCACACCGGCCGCGGCGGGCTGTTCGCGGTGGGGCTGGCCAACGTCGCCCGCGCGCTGCCCACCATCGGGGTGATGTTCCTGGTGGTGCTGCTGATGGGGATCGGCCTGGTCCCGGTGCAGGTGGCGCTGGTGGTCCTGGCGGTGCCGCCCATCCTGGTCAACACCTACGAGGGGGTGCGCGCGGTCGACCCCGGCCTGCGCGACGCCGCCGCCGGGATGGGCATGCGCGGCGGCCAGGTGCTGCTGCGCCTGGAGCTGCCGGTGGCCCTGCCGATGGTGCTGGTGGGGCTGCGCACCGCCGCGGTGCAGGTGGTCTCCACCGCGACCATCGCCGCCTACGTCGGCGTGGGCGGGCTGGGAAGGTTCATCTTCGACGGGCAGAACCGCCAGGAGTTCGGCATGGTGGCCGGGGGGTCGCTCCTGGTGGCGCTGATGGCGGTGCTGGTGCTCGGCCTGTTCTGGCTGCTGCGGCGACTGGCCGTGGCGCCGGGGCTGCGCGCCCGCGAGGCCGCCCGCACGGTGGAGTCATGACCAGGACGGGAGTGGAAGCGATGCACACGATGCGAACGGCGGGGACGGTGGCGGCGGCCGGGGCGCTGGCGCTGGCCGCCACCGCCTGCGGCGGCGAGGACCCCTACGCCGACGGCGGCGGGGGCGGCGGCTCCGGCACCATCACCGTCGGCTCGGCCGACTTCCCCGAGTCGGCCCTGCTGGCGCAGGTCTACGCCCAGGCTCTGGAGGCGGCCGGCAGCGAGGTCGAGACCACGCTCAACATCGGCAGCCGCGAGGTCTACTACGACCAGGTGGAGTCGGGCGCCATCTCGGTGCTGCCCGAGTACAACGGCGGCATCCTGCTCTACCTGGACCCCGAGGCCGAGTCCGGGGACACCGAGGAGACCGACGAGCGGGCGTCCCGGGCCCTGCCCGACGGGCTGAGCATCCTGGACTCCTCCCCGGCGCAGAACAAGGACTCGGTGACGGTCACCGCCGAGACCGCCGAGGAGGAGGGCCTGACCGAGATCGGGGACCTGGAGGGCGCCGCCGGGGACATGGAGATCGGCGGGCCGCCGGAGTTCGAGACCCGGCCGCAGGGCCTGCCGGGCCTGGAGGAGGTCTACGGGGTCGAGTTCGGCGGGTTCCGCTCGCTGGACCCGGCGCTGCTGCCCACCGCCCTGACCGACGGCGACGTGCAGGCGGCCAACCTGTTCACCACCGACCCCGCCATCGCCTCCGAGGGCTTCGTGACCCTGGAGGACCCGGAGAACCTGTTCGGGGCGCAGAACGTGGTGCCGCTGATCCACGACGCCTCGGTGCCGCGGGAGGCGCGCGAGGTGCTGAACCGGGTCTCGGCGGAGCTGACCACCGAGGACCTGCTGGCGATGAACGAACGGGTGGGCGTGGAGCACGAGAGCGCCGACGCGGTGGCCGCCGACTGGCTGTCCGAGGCCGGGCTGGACTAGAGGATCATGGCCAGGATCAGCCCGGCCACCAGGATTCCGATTACCGTGTAGAAGCCGTCCATGGGGCCATTGCACCGCCGCGGCGGTGCGATGTGAACTGGCGCCGGCCGCACACCGCCCTCGCGCCGGGGTAGCCCCCGGCGACCTCTCTAGAGAGTTTCGATCACCCCAGGGTGCGGTACCCCCCGCCGTAGCGCACCAGGGGGCCCGCACCGCCGCGGCCGCCCTCCACCCGGGGCAGGGCGGCCACGGCGGCGAAGTAGACCGCGTGGTCGCCCACCTCCAGGCTCCGCTCGACCGTGCACTCCAGCGCGGCCAGTGCCTCGGTGAGCACCAGCGCCCCGGTGGCCTCCCCGCGCGCGTGCGGCTCGGCGTCCAGCAGCAGCCGGGCGCTGGGGCGCCCCTCGGCCGAGAACCGCCCGGCCAGGGCGCGGTGCCCGGCGCCCAGCACGCTGACGGCGAAGGCCCCCTGGCGGTCGACCACCTCGCGCAGGTACCCCTCGGCGGACAGGCTGAGCATGACCACCGGGGGGTCGGCCGAGATCGAGCACAGGGCGCTGACCGTGCCGCCGATGTCGTCCCGCCCGTCGCGCACGGTCACCACCGTCACCCCGGTGGGCAGGGCCGCCATCGCCTCGGTGTACTCGGTCACCGCACCTCCCAGTCGCCGGGCAGCACCAGCGGGCCGGCCGCGGGCAGGCCGACGCGGGCCGACAGCTCGGCCAGTGGGCCCCAGGCGTCCAGCCGCACCTGCTCGCCGGCCCGCTCCTCGCTGGACTCGGGCGGGCGCAGCCGGTCCAGCGGGGTGGAGCGCGGGTAGGGGCGCAGCGGCGCGTCGTCGGCGCCCGACAGCGAGCGGGCCAGCCGCACCGCCGTCGCCAGCCCGCCGAGCCCGTCGACCAGCCCGGCCTCGTGGGCCTGGGCCCCCGACCAGACCCGCCCCCGGGCGAGCCGGTCCACCCGGTCGGCGTCCATGTCCCGGGCCTGGCCCACCTTGGCCGTGAAGTCGGCGTAGACCCCGTCCAGCAGGGCGTCGACCCGCTCCCACTCGGAGTCGCTGAAGGGCCGGGTGGCCGAGAACATGCCGGCGTGCGGGGCGCTGTCCACGCTGCCGTGCCCGATGCCCAGGCGCTCCAGCAGGTCCGAGGCCACGGCCTTGGCGACGAACACCCCGATGGAGCCGGTCACCGTGCCGGGGTGGGCGATGATGCGGTCGGCGCCCAGGGCGACGTAGTACCCGCCGGAGGCGGCGACGTCGCCCATGGACACCACCACCGGGGTGCCGGCCTCGCAGGTGAGCCGGACCTCGCGGCGCACGGCGTCGGAGGCCGAGTGCGACCCGCCGGGGCTGTCCACCCGCAGCACCACCGCGCGCACCGCGTCGTCCCGGCGGGCGGCGCGCAGCGCGGCCGAGACGGTCTCGGCGCCGGCCGTGGTGCGCCCGGTGGGCGAGCGGCGGGAGGTCCCCGAGTGGATCTGGCCGCGCACCCCGATCAGCGCGATCTGGCCGCGCCCGGGGTGCGGGGAGAGCTGCTCGGCGGCGGTGCGGTGCCGGTGGTGGCGGGCGGCGAAGCGCAGCAGCGGCTCGGGGCCTTCGCCGCCGGCGCGCTCCAGCACCTCGGCGTAGACCTGGTCGCGGTAGGCGAGCCGGTCGACCAGGCCGGCCTCCAGGGCCTCGCCGGCGGTGAGCGGCCCGCGCGCGGTGAGCTCGGCCACGCGCTCGGGGTCCAGGCCGCGGTCGGCGGCGATGCCCGTGCGCACCTGCTCGGCGAGCGAGCCCAGCAGCTGCTCGGCGGCCTCCCGGTGGGCGGGGGTGTAGTCGTGCTCGGTGAAGGTGTTCACCGCGGTCTTGTACTCGTGCCGGGCGGCGGTCTCGGGGCGCACCCCGGCCTTGTCGGCCGCCCCGCGCAGGAAGAGGGCGTTCAGGGTGAGCCCGGTCAGGCCCACGGTGCCGGTGGGGGCCAGGGCGATCTCGGAGAAGGCGGCGGCCAGGTAGTAGCCGACGGTGCCGGGGCCGAAGTCGCCGATGGACTCGCTCCAGGCGATCGCGGGCTTGCCCGAGGCGCGGAAGTCGGCGACCGCGTCGCGGATCTCCTGGACCTTGGCCAGCCCGGCGGGGGCCCCGCCGATCTTGGCCACCACGGCCGCCACCCGCGGGTCGCGGGCGCCGCGCCGCAGCCCCTCCACCACGTCGGTGAGCCGCTCCCTGCGGCGGGTCAGCAGCTGGGCCAGCGGCGGGCCGGGCGGCTCGTCGGTGACCCCTTCGGTCAGGTCGAGTTCGAGGACCAGCGGCGCGGTGCGCCTGCGCCGCAGGTCGGCCAGTGGGGCGAGAAGCTCGTCAAGGTCCGCCATGCCCACAGGGTAGTGGGGGTCGGCTATCGTCGGAGGGCCGATCCGGCCGGATCGGCCGCAGAGTCGGTTGAGGAAGGGTCCGATGTCCGAGGCGTTGGCGTTGCGGACCGCGGCGGCCGCCGCGGGGGTGCTCCTGCTCGCCGCCGGATGCGGCGGCGGCGACGGCGGTGACGGCGGCGGCGAGGCGGCGCCGTCGGTCGAGGGGGCCTACACGGGCGCGGTCCCGGCGGCCTCGGTCCCGCTGTCGGGGACCGAGTTCGAGGGCGTGGCGATCGGCATGCCCGAGGGCTGGCAGCGCTCCGACGGCCAGGGGCGGATCTGCATGGATCCGCCGGAGGGCGAGCGCTGCGGCTACGGGTCGGTGCAGCTCTACCCGCAGGCCGCCGAGCGCAACGGCGCCGACTGGCCCGCCAAGGGGTCGGCCTTCAACAAGGCAGACGGCTGGAACGGCGGGGGCGCGACGTGCCGGGCGCCCGACGGCGAGGGGCAGAGCCCCGGCGACGCGGAGATGACCGTCGGCTCGCCGGAGGTGACCGAGCACGCCGACGGGCTCAAGTCCCACCACCGGGTGTGGGAGGTCTCCTGCGACGGCGGCGCCTCCTTCGAGGTGCGCATGTGGTTCCTGCCCGAGAGCGACGTGATGCTCTACGTCCCGGCCGTCGAGCCCGCCTACGCCCAGGTCTACGACCAGGTGGCGGCCTCGATGGACGTCACCGAGTACAAGAAGCGCCGGGCTCAGGAGCAGAAGGAGGAAGAGGAGCAGAAGGAGAAGGAGAAGGAGGAGAAGGAGGACCGGGAGGAGCAGGACGACTGACCCGCAGGGGGACCGCCTCCCACCAGGTCGCGCACCGCCAGGCCCACTCCAGCGGGCCGTACCGGAAGGCGCGCAGCCACAGCGCGCTGAACGCCCACTGGGCGGCCAGCAGGACCCCGGCCAGCGCGAACAGGGCGCCCCACCGCTCCTCGGCGCGGAAGTCCAGCAGCAGGCCGACGGCGAACACCACCGGTGTGGCGGCCACGTAGTTGGTCAGCGCCATCCGGCCGAGCGGGGCGAACACCGCCCGCAGCGCACCGGCGGCCGGCGTGCGCATCAGCAGCGCGATGCCGCTGGTGTAGGCCCCGGCCATGAGCAGCCCGGCCACCGCGCTGGAGGCGGTGAAGCCGGTGTCGCGGACCTCGCCGAACTGCCACAGCGCGGCCGGCACCGAAGCCGCCGCCAGCAGCGCGAAGACCAGGGCGGTCCACCCGGTCAGCTCCCCGAGCCGCTCCGGCACCCGGTACCGGGCCACGGCCATGCCGAGCAGGAACATGCCCGGGATGAGCAGCATCCCGCCGCTGCCCAGCGCGGCCGGGACCACGGCGCCCACCGCGCCCAGCGCGAGCACGGCCCACCGGGGCAGGTAGCTCGCGGGCAGCAGCACCAGCAGCCCGAAGACCGCGTACGGGGTCAGCGCCTCGCCCGGGTGGAGCACCTGGTGCGCGGCACCGAGCAGGCCGAGCGCGACCAGCCGGCGGACCAGGAGCAGCCGGGGGCGGGGATGCCGCCGCCCGGCCGACTCCAGGAAGATCGCGAACCCGATCCCGAACAGGAACGAGAAGATCGGGAAGAACCGCCCGGCCACCAGCATGTCCAGCCAGGCCTCGGGCGCGGCGAGCGGGGCCGCCTCGCCCGGCCCCAGCGCCAGGACCGCGTCGTAGCCCATCTGTGTGACGGGCCCGATGTTGACCAGCAGGATCCCGCACAGCGCGAACCCGCGCAGCACGTCCAGATCGTCGATGCGCCGGCGTCTCTCCACCACTGCGCTCCCCCCTCTTCCCAACGGTGAACAGGAAGAAGGTACGGGCCGGCGGGGGCGGGCCGCCTCGGCCGCACGGCCGGATTCAGGCGGGGCCGGCCTCGTCCTTTCGGCCGGGCTCCAGCCAGAGCACGCCCAGCGGGGGCAGGTCCAGCTCGGCCGAGGCGGGCAGCCCGTGCCAGGGCTGGGCCTCGGAGCGCACCCGCGTCAGGCCGCCGCGGAACCCGCTGCCGCCGAACCGCTCGTCGTCGGTGTCCAGCAGCACGTTCCAGGGGCCGGTGTCCGGCAGGCCGATGCGGCGCCCGGTGTGCGGGACGGCGGAGAAGTTCACCACGCAGGCCAGCGTGCCGCCGTCCTCGCCGAAGCGCAGGAACGCCAGGGTGTTGCCCTCGGCGTCGCCGCCGTCGATCCACCGGAACCCCTCGGGCACGCAGTCGCGCGACCACAGCGCCGGGCGGGCGGTGTAGCCGGCGTTGAGCTCGTCCACCAGCGCCCGCACCCCCCGGTGGAAGGCGTGGTCGAGCAGCCACCACTGCACCCCGGCCTCGTGCGACCACTCCTCGCCCTGGCCGATCTCCCCGCCCATGAACAGCAGCTTCTTGCCGGGGTGGGCCCACATGTAGGCCAGCAGGGTGCGCAGGCCGGCGAACCGCCGCCACTCGTCCCCGGGCTGCTTGTACAGCAGCGAGGACTTGCCGTGCACGACCTCGTCGTGGGAGAGCGGCAGGATGTAGTTCTCGCTGTAGGCGTAGAGCATCGAGAAGGTGATCTCGCCGTGGTGGTGGGCGCGGTGCACCGGGTCCCGCTTGAGGTACTCCAGCGTGTCGTGCATCCAGCCCATGTTCCACTTGAAGCCGAACCCCAGGCCGCCGTGGTCGACCGGGCGGGACACGCCCGGCCAGGCGGTGGACTCCTCGGCGGCCATCACGATGCCGGGGTTGCGCCGGTGGCACACGGTGTTGAGCTCGCGCAGGAACTCCAGCGCCTCCAGGTTCTCCCGGCCGCCGAAGGCGTTGGGCTCCCACTCGCCCGACTCGCGGGAGTAGTCCAGGTAGATCATCGAGGCCACGGCGTCCACCCGCAGCCCGTCGATGTGGTACTCCTCCAGCCAGAACAGGGCGTTGGCGATGAGGAAGTTGCGCACCTCGGTGCGGCCGTAGTCGAAGACCAGGGTGCCCCAGTCGGGGTGCTCGCCGCGGCGCGGGTCGGGGTGCTCGTAGGTGGGCGAGCCGTCGAAGCGCGCCAGCGCCCAGTCGTCCCGGGGGAAGTGCGCGGGGACCCAGTCCAGCAGCACCCCGATCCCGGCCCGGTGCAGCTCGTCGACGAGCAGCCGGAACCCGTCGGGCGGGCCCAGCCGGGCGGTGGGGGCGTAGTAGGAGGTGACCTGGTAGCCCCAGGATCCGCCGAAGGGGTGCTCGGCCACGGGCATGAACTCCACGTGGGTGAAGCCGCGCTCGCGCACGTGCGCGACCAGCTCCTGGGCGAGCTCGGCGTAGCCCAGGCCGGGGCGCCAGGAGGGCAGGTGCACCTCGTAGACGCTCATCGGCTCGCGGGTCCAGTCCCGGGCCTTGCGCTCGTTCATCCACACCTCGTCGCCCCAGCGGTGGGCCGGGGCGTGCACCACCGAGGCGGTCTCGGGCGGGCACTGGGCGGCGAAGGCCATCGGGTCGGCCTTGTCGCGCACCCCGCCGTCCCGGCCGTGCACCCGGAACTTGTACAGCGCGCCGGGGCCGGCGCCGGGCACGAACAGCTCCCAGACCCCGCTGGAGCCCAGGGAGCGCATCGGGTGGGCGGTGCCGTCCCAGTGGTTGAAGTCCCCGATGAGCTGCACCCCCTGGGCGCCGGGCGCCCACACCGCGAAGGCGGTGCCCTCGGGGCGGGGGTGGGCCCCCAGCGCGCGCCACAGCTCCTCGTGCCGGCCCTCGCCGATCAGGTGCAGGTCCATCTCCCCCAGGGTGGGGGCGTACCGGTAGGGGTCGTCGGCGACGGTCTCGGGCCCCTCGGCGGTGTAGGTGCAGGCGATGCGGTAGTCGGGCGGCGCGTCGCCGGGCACGGCGGCGGTGAACACGCCGGCGCGGTCGTGCTCCATGGGCACGCGGGTCCCGTCGGCCAGGACGGCGTGCACGGTGCGGGCCAGCGGGCGCAGCGCCCGCAGCACGACGGTGCCGCCGGGCACGGGGTGCGCGCCCAGGACCGCGTGCGGGTCGTGGTGGCGGCCGGCCGCGAGGCGGTCGGCCTCGGCGGGGGCGACGGCGGCGGGGGCGAGGTTCACGGGTGCTCCAGGCGGGTGGTCGGTGCGGTCGGGGTCGGGGCCGGCGGGGTCAGGGCCGGGCCAGCGCGGCGATGGAGTCCAGCGGCACGCGCAGCCAGGTGGGGCGGTTGTGGGCCTCGTAGAGGACCTCGTAGACCGCCTTGTCGTACTCGAAGGCGCGCAGCGCCGTCAGGTGCTTGTCCGGGTCGGTCCCGCCGCCGGCCGCGTAGCCGGCGCAGAAGGCCTCCCGGTTGCGCTCGGCCCAGGCGCGGGCGATCGGCGCCAGCAGCTCCTCATCGGCGCTGCCGATGAGCTGGTGGCGGGCGGCGTAGTCGAAGGAGCGCAGCATCCCGGCGACGTCGCGCAGCGGGCTGGAGGGGCGCCGCCGCTCGGCCACCGGCACCGCCGGCTCGCCCTCGAAGTCCAGCAGCACCCACCCGGCGTCGGTGCGCACCACCTGGCCCAGGTGGTAGTCGCCGTGCACGCGCTGTACCGGCAGCGGCGCCTGGGAGCGGGCGAAGTCCTCGAACGCGGTGCGCAGCACCCCGGCGTAGGGCGCCAGCTCGGGCACCTGCTCGGTGGCGGCGTCCAGCCGCCGGGCCATGGCGTCGGCCAGCGCGCGCAGGCAGGACGGCGAGAGCACGTCGGTGGGCAGGGCGCGGGCCAGTTCCCGGTGCACCGCGGCGGTGGCCGCGCCCAGCCGCTCGGCCTCGGCGGCGAAGTCGCCGCCGGCGTCGGCCGGGCCGGTCCGGGGCGCGGCGTACAGGTCGCGCACGCTGGTGGCGGCCAGCACCCAGCCGTCGGTGGCGCTGCGCAGGTAGCCCTGGAGCATGGCGACGGTGGTCGGCACCGGCCGGCCGTCGTGCTCGATGTCGGCCTCGATCCACCCGTGCGGCGGCGCGGCGTAGGGCGAGCCGTCCAGGGCGCCGTTGAGCTCCAGGTCCGGGTTGAGCCCGGGCCACAGCCGGCGGAACGCCTTGAGCACGTACTCCTCGCCGAAGACCAGCGAGGTGTTGGACTGCTCGCCGGTGATCACCAGGCTGCGCAGCCCGGTGCGGACGGTGTGCCCGGGCCGGGTGCGAAAGCGCAGCTCTCCGCACTCGGCGCCGCGGGCCAGCCCCTCCAGCAGCCGGCCGGTCAGCTCCGGGTCGTGCAGCGCGTCGTAGGCGGTGCGCTGGGCGCCCCGGATCCGGCACCGGCCGATGACGCAGTGCTCCAGTCCGGCGCGCAGCCGGCCGCGCTCGGCCAGCCCCACCACCACCAGGTAGCGGTCGGCGGAGCGGGGCTGGTCGACCCGCACCACCAGCACGCGCATGCCGGGGCCGTGCGCGCCGGGGTCGGCCCCGCCCACGGGCAGGTCGCGCTCGATGCGCACCGCCTCGATGGGCGCGGCCTTGCCGGCGAACCAGCGCTGCCGCGGCAGCCATGCGGCCAACAGGTCCTCGATCCGGTTCATGCGGTGTCCCGGGTGCGGTCGTCGGTGGTGGGTCCGTCCGCCTCCTCGACCGGCGGCAGCTGGAACCAGTAGAAGCCGTGGCCGGGCAGGGTGAGCAGGTAGGGGAGTTCGCCGATGGCGGGGAAGCGCACGCCTCCGGTGCACTCCACGGGCGTGGCGCCCTCGAACCGGCGCAGGTCCAGTTCGACGGGCTGGGGGAAGCGGGAGAGGTTGTTGACGCACAGCATGCGGTCGTCGCCCCACTCCCGGACGAACGCCAGCACGCTGGGGTTGCTGGCGTGCAGTTCGGTGAAGTCGCCGGTGCCGAAGACGGGGTGGCGCTTGCGGATCTGGATCATCTTGCGGGTCCAGTTGAGCAGCGAGCCGGGGTCGCCGCGCTGGGCCTCGACGTTGAGCGCCTGGTAGCCGTGGACCGGGTCGAGGATGAGCGGCAGGTAGAGCCGGGCCGGGTCGCACCGGGAGAAGCCGGCGTTGCGGTCGGAGGTCCACTGCATGGGGGTGCGCACCGCGTCCCGGTCGCCGAGCCAGATGTTGTCGCCCATGCCGATCTCGTCGCCGTAGTAGAGCACCGGGGAGCCGGGCAGGGACAGCAGCAGCGCGGTGAACAGCTCGATCTGGTCGCGGTCGTTGTCCAGCAGCGGGGCCAGCCGGCGCCGGATGCCCACGTTGGCGCGCATGCGCGGGTCCGTGGCGTACTCGGCGTACATGTAGTCCCGCTCCTCGTCGGTGACCATCTCCAGGGTCAGCTCGTCGTGGTTGCGCAGGAAGATGGCCCACTGGCAGTTGTGCGGGATGCGCGGGGTCTGGGCGAGGATCTCGGAGATGGGGTAGCGCTGCTCGCGGCGGACCGCCATGAACATCCGCGGCATCAGCGGGAAGTGGAAGTTCATGTGGCACTCGTCGCCGCCGGACTCGAAGTCGCCGAAGTAGTCGACCACGTCGGCGGGCCACTGGTTGGCCTCGCTCAGCAGCACCCGGTCGGGGTAGAGGCGGTCCACCTCCGAGCGCACCCGCTTGAGGAACTCGTGGGTCTCCTTGAGGTTCTCGCAGTTGGTGCCCTCGCGCTCGTACAGGTAGGGGACCGCGTCCAGCCGGAACCCGTCGATGCCCAGGTCCAGCCAGAACCGCAGCACCTCCAGCACCGCCTCCTGCACCGCGGGGTTCTCGAAGTTCAGGTCGGGCTGGTGGGAGAAGAACCGGTGCCAGTAGTACTGGCCGCGCACCTCGTCGTAGGTCCAGTTGGACTGCTCGGTGTCGACGAAGATGATCCGGGCGTCGGTGTACCGGTCGGTGGTGTCGGACCACACGTAGAAGTCGCCGTAGGGCCCGTCGGGGTCCGAGCGCGAGGCCTCGAACCAGGGGTGGCGGTCGCTGGTGTGGTTCATCACCAGGTCGGTGATGATGCGGATGCCGCGCCGGTGCGCCTGCTCGACCAGCTCGACGAAGTCGGCGATGGTGCCGAACTCGGGCTGGACGGACATGTAGTCGGAGATGTCGTAGCCGCCGTCGCGCAGCGGGGACTCCTGCAGCGGGAGCAGCCACAGGCAGTCGATGCCCAGCCATTCCAGGTAGTCGAGCCGTTCGATGAGCCCGCGCAGGTCGCCCACGCCGTCGCCGTTGGAGTCGTGGAAGCCCCGGACCTGGACCTCGTAGAAGACGGCGTGCTTGTACCAGTGCGGGTTGGGCGGCAGTGCGGTGAAGGTGTCGGGCACGGGGGCGGGTGTGGTCACGGGAGCAACTCCACCTGTCGGCGTTCCAGTACGGTCGGCCGTGCCGGCGGGCGTGCGGGTCATCCGGCCGAGGCGACTGTGAGAACGTGTGCGGTCTGGACGTTCGGGTCGAGGCGCACGTAATTGGCCTGACCCCAGGTGTAGGTCGTGCCGGAGAGCTCGTCGTGTACCGACAGAGACGTTTCCGGCGAAAAACCCAAAGAGGGCATGTCGAGCCGGACCGTCGCTTCGCGCGTGCGGTGCGGATCGAGATTGACGACGACGATCACGACGTCGTCACGGCCCTCGCGGTCGCCGTTCCCGGGCAGCCGTTTGGAATAGCAGATCAGCTCAGGCTGGTCGACATGGTGGAACCGCAGGTTGCGCAGTTCCTGCAATGCCGGGTGGTCGCGCCGCAGACAGTTTAGCCTGCGGATCAGCGGGGAGATCGACATTTCCGCGGCCTCGGCCGCGTCCCAGTCGCGCGGTTTGTACTCGTATTTCTCGGAATCGAGGTACTCCTCGCTCCCGGGGCGCAGCGGGGTGTTCTCGCACAGCTCGTATCCGGAGTACACGCCCCAGGAGGGGGAGAGGGTGGCGGCCAGCACGGCCCGCGCCTCGAACGCGGGCCGGCCGCCCTCCTGCAGGTAGGCGTGCAGGATGTCGGGCGTGTTGCAGAAGAGGTTGGGGCGCATGTAGGCCGCCGCCGCGCCGGTCAGCTCCTCCATGTACCCCTGGAGCTCCTCCTTGCCGGTGCGCCAGGTGAAGTAGGTGTAGGACTGGTGGAACCCGGCCCGGGCCAGGGCGTGCATCGCCGCCGGGCGGGTGAAGGCCTCGGACAGGAACACCACGTCGGGGTCGGTGCGGGCGATCTCGGCCAGCAGGCGCTCCCAGAAGGCCAGCGGCTTGGTGTGCGGGTTGTCCACCCGGAAGATGCGCACGCCCCGGTCCATCCAGAACCGGACCACCCGCAGCACCTCGGCGTACAGGCCCTCGGGGTCGCGGTCGAAGTCCAGGGGGTAGATGTCCTGGTACTTCTTGGGCGGGTTCTCGGCGTAGGCGATGGTGCCGTCGGCGCGCTCGGTGAACCACTCGGGGTGCTCGGCCACCCAGGGGTGGTCGGGGGAGCACTGCAGCGCCAGGTCCAGGGCGACCTCGACGCCGTGCGCGGCGGCCTCGGAGACGAAGGCGTCGAAGTCGCGCAGGTCGCCCAGGTCGGGGTGGACGGCGTCGTGCCCGCCCTCGGCGGAGCCGATGGCCCAGACCGACCCGGGGTCGCCGGGCCCGGCCTGGGGGGTGTTGTTGCGGCCCTTGCGGAAGGTGCGGCCCACCGGGTGCACCGGCGGCAGGTAGACCACGTCGAAGCCCATGTCGGCGATGGCCGGGAGCCGCTTGGCCGCGCTGCGCAGGGTGCCCGAGCGCCACACCCCCGCGGCCTCGTCGAACTCGGCCCCCTCCGAGCGGGGGAAGAACTCGTACCAGGAGCCGACCAGGGCGCGCCGCCGGTGCACCTGGAGCGGCAGGCGCCGGGTGCGGGTGAGGTGGTCGCGCAGCGGCTCGCGCTCCATCAGCCGGGCCGCCTCGCCGCCGGCCCCGGCCGCGAGCCGCTCGGCCGGCGGCAGCGAGGCGTCCCGCAGCACGCGCGCGGCCTCGGCCAGGACGGGGCGTCGGGGGACCCGCCGGGCGGCGCGGTCCAGCAGCCGGGCGCCCTCCTCCAGGACCAGTTCGGTGTCCAGGCCCAGCGGGATCTTCGCGGCGGCCTCGCGGCGCCAGGTGGCGTAGGGATCGGCCCAGGCCTCCACGGCGAAGGTCCACCGGCCGGGCGCGTCGGGGCGCACCTGCGCGGTGTAGCGGTCGGTTCCCGGCGCCCGCTCGGCCATCCGCACCCGGGCGCGGCGGCGGCCCCGCGGGTCGTAGAGCACCGCGTCCGCGCCCAGGGCGCCGTGGCCCTCGCGCAGCACCGTGGCGGCCACCGGGACCGTCTCGCCCTCGGCGGCCTGGGCGGTGCCGTAGGACAGCGCCGGCGCGACGTCGAGTACAGGAATTCGTCCGATCACGTGTGCACCAATTCTTCGCAAGCGGCGGCGGGGCCGCGAGTGGCCGGTGTGACCCGATTTCGGGCAGCGTCCATTGAGGAATGAGAACAGGGCGTACCTGGTGTCCGAGGGGGAATCGCGGCCGGATCGCCGCCGCGCCCACAGTCCTATCGTCGACGCCGTGGCGCCCCGCTCCGACAGTCCGAAGGCACATATTTTTGTGATAGTCGTCACACTTCCAATTCGGATGTCCGCGGCGTTTTCGCCCCGTTTCCTCTCCGTGGATTCCGGCATAACGGTCTTCTGTCACTGCCGTACCGGGCCGATCGGGAATTCGGCGGGCGAATGCACGTGAATTCGCGCGCGGCGCCTGGTGCCGCGGCGCCGGGTGAACTAGCGTGCCGCTGCGTGAAGGCGATCCGCAGATTCACCGTCCGTACCGTCCTGCCCGAGCCGCTGTCCCCGCTGGGCCGGCTCGCGGCCAACCTGCGCTGGGCCTGGCACCCGCCCACCCGGGAGGTGTTCCGCGACATCGACCCGCGCCTGTGGGAGGCGGGCGGGCGCGACCCGCTGCGCCTGCTCGGCGACGCCGGGGCCGACCGGCTGGCCGCGCTGGCCGGCGACCCGGCGTTCACCGAGCGCGTCGCGGCGGCCGCCGCCGACCTGGACGCCTACCTGTCCGGGCCGCGCTGGTACCAGAAGGCGGCGGCCGAGGCCGAGGCGGCCGGGCGGCCCGCGCCTCCGGCGGCGGTGGCCTACTTCTCCGCCGAGTACGGGCTCACCTCCGCGCTGCCGCAGTACTCCGGCGGTCTGGGCATCCTGGCCGGCGACCACCTCAAGAGCGCCAGCGACCTGGGCCTGCCGCTGATCGGGGTGGGGCTGCTCTACCGGCACGGCTACTTCGCCCAGACGCTCTCGCCGGAGGGGTGGCAGCTGGAGTCCTACCCCGAGGTCGACCCGCAGGGGATGCCGCTGTCCCGGCTGGCCGGGCCGGACGGCGGGCCCGCCGAGGTCGCCGTGGACATGCCCGAGGGGGAGCGGCTCACCGCCCGCGTCTGGGTGTGCCGGGTGGGACGGGTCCCGCTGCTGCTGCTGGACGCGATGCACGAGGGCAACACGCCGCAGCTGCGCGCGGTGACCGACCGCCTCTACGGGGGCGGGGGCGAGCACCGGCTGCGCCAGGAGATCCTGCTGGGCGTGGGCGGGGTGCGGGCCGTGCGCCTCTACTGCGCCGGCGCGGGGCACCCGGTCCCCGAGGTCTTCCACATGAACGAGGGCCACGCCGGGCTGCTGGGCCTGGAGCGGGTCCGCGAGTACATCGACGCCGGGCTGGGCTTCGACGAGGCGGTGGAGGCCGCCCGCGCCGGGACCGTGTTCACCACCCACACCCCGGTGCCCGCCGGGATCGACCGCTTCCCGCGCGAGCTGGTCCGCCGCCACCTGGCCGGGCCCTCCCCGGCCGTGCCCGGGCTGCCGGCCGACCGGGTGCTGGAGCTGGGCGCCGAGGACCACGCCCACGGCGACCCGGGCGTGTTCAACATGGCGGTGATGGGCCTGCGGCTGGCCCAGCGCGCCAACGGGGTGAGCCGGCTGCACGGCGCGGTGAGCCGGTCGATGTTCCAGGGCCTGTGGCCCGGCTTCGACGCCGAGGAGGTGCCCATCGGGTCGGTCACCAACGGCGTGCACGCCCGTACCTGGGTCGCCGAGGAGGCCCAGGAGCTGGCCGCGCGCATGGTGCCCGACTCCGGGGAGTTCACCGGGCCGGAGGGCTGGCGCAAGGTGTCCGGTGCCGACGAGGCCGAGCTGTGGCGGATGCGCCGCACCCTGCGCGCCCGACTGGTGGCCGAGGCGCGCGAGCGGCTGCGCGCCTCCTGGCGGGCGCGCGGGGCCAGCGCGGCCGAGCTCGGCTGGGTGGACGACGTGCTCGACCCCGACGTGCTCACCATCGGCTTCGCCCGCCGGGTGCCCTCCTACAAGCGGCTCACCCTGATGCTGCGCGACGCCGAGCGGCTGCGCCGGCTGCTGCTGCACCCGGACCGGCCGGTGCAGATCGTGGTCGCCGGCAAGGCGCACCCGGCCGACGAGGGCGGCAAGCGCCTGATCCAGGACATCGTGCGCTTCGCCGACGACCCGCGGGTGCGCCACCGCCTGGTGTTCCTGCCCGACTACGACATGGCGCTGGCCACCGCCCTGGTGCAGGGGTGCGACGTGTGGCTGAACAACCCGCTGCGCCCGCTGGAGGCCAGCGGCACCTCGGGGATGAAGTCGGCGCTGAACGGCGGGCTCAACCTGTCGGTGCGCGACGGCTGGTGGGAGGAGTGGTTCGACGGCTCCAACGGGTGGGCCATCCCCACCGCCGACGGCGTGGAGGACCCCGACCGCCGCGACGACCTGGAGGCCGGCGCCCTGTACGACCTGGTGGAGCACCAGGTGGCGCCGCTGTTCTACGACCACGACGCCGGCGGCCTGCCCAAGCGCTGGCTGGAGATGGTCAAGCACACCCTGGTCTCGCTGGGGCCCAAGGTGCTGGCCACCCGGATGGTGCGCGAGTACACCGAGCGCCTCTACCAGGGCGCGGCCGACTCCTCGCGGCTCCTGCTGGCCGAGGACGCGCAGGGCGCGCGGGAGCTGGCGGCCTGGAAGCGGCGGGTGCGCGCCGGCTGGCCGGCGGTGCGCATCCAGCACGTCGACCTTGCCGGGGCGGCCGGGGCGCCGCAGGTGGGCGGGCGGCTGGAGGTGCGCGCCACGGTCGAGCTGGGCGCCCTGGCCCCGGAGGACGTGCGGGTGGAGGCGCTGATCGGGCGGGTCGGCGACGGCGACCGGCTGGAGGAGCCCGAGGCGGTGGCGCTGGAGCCGGACGGCGGCGAAGGGCCGCGCTACACCGGGACGGTCCCGCTCTCGCGCGCCGGGGCCTGCGGGTACACCGTGCGGGTGCTGCCCCGCCACCCGCTGCTGACCTGCCCGGCGGAGATGGGGCTGATCGCGCTGCCCGCCCCGCCGCAGGCGATGGAGGACGGCATCGTGCTGCGGTGAGGAGGCGGTAGAGACGGCGGAGAGGCGGCGGAGAGGCGTTATCAGGGCGGTATGTCCCATTGTTGACCGTTCGGCCATAATGGGAGGGAACGACAGGGGAGCGCTCCGGCGCTGAGAGTGCGGTCCGACCGCAGACCCTTAGACACCTGATCCGGGTCATGCCGGCGAAGGAAGTCGTAGGACCCGCCCGTGCGCCGGGCGCTCTTGGCTCACGCCCCCTCGTGTCGCGCAACCGATACGAAGGGACATCCGCATGAAGTCCGTCAAGGCCGTCCTGGCCGCCCTGCGGGACCGCCTGCCCCGCTGGCGCACCGTCGACATCGTCGTGGCCGCCGTCCTGGGCGTCGCCGTGGGCGTGGTGTTCTGGTTCTGGGGCATGCTCTGGTCGGTGACCGAGCCGGTGTTCCTGGTCTTCCCGCCCGCCCAGGCCGTGCTCTACGGCGTCTGGCTGGTCCCCGGCGTGCTGGGCATGCTGGTCGTCCGCAAGGCCGGCGCCGGGGTGCTCACCTCGGTGGCCGCGGCCGCCGTCTCGGCGCTGCTGGGCACCTCCTGGGGCCTGATGGTGCTGGTCGCCGGGCTGGCCCAGGGGCTGCTGCCCGAGCTGGTCTTCGCCGGGGCCCGCTACCGCCGCTGGGGCATGGGGATCTCGGTGCTGGCCGGCGCCGCCGCCGGGCTGGCCCCGGTGGCCATGGACCTGACCCTGTACTACCCGACCTGGCCGCCGCACTTCATGGCCGCCTACGGCGTGCTCGTGGTGGCCAGCGCCGCGCTGATCGGCGGCGTCGGCAGCCGCGCGCTGACCAGCGCCCTGGCCCGGGCCGGAGCGCTCTCGCCCTTCCCCTCGGCGCGCGGATGAGCCCGTCCGGTCCCCGGGGCGCGCGGGTGCGCGCCGCGGGGTGGGGCTGGCGCCACGCCGGGCGCGAGGCCTGGGCGCTGCGCGGGGTGGACCTGGAGATCGCGCCCGGCGAGCGGGTCCTGCTGCTCGGCCCCTCCGGGGCGGGCAAGTCCACGCTCCTGCAGGCCCTGGCCGGGCTGGCCGGCCCGGAGGCCGCCGTCACCGGGCAGAGCGAGGGCGAGCTGCTGGTGGACGGCGCCCCGCCCGGGCGCGGGCGCGGCGCCGCGGCCCTGGTGGGCCAGGACCCGCAGGCCCAGCTGGTGATGGCGCGCACCGGGGACGACGTCGCCTTCGGCCCCGAGAACCTGGGCCTGGCGCGCGAGGAGGTCGCCCCGCGGGTGCGCGAGGCGCTGGCGGCCGTGGGCTTCCCCTACGGGCCGGAGCGCCCCACCGCCGCCCTGTCCGGCGGCGAGCAGCAGCGCCTGGCGCTGGCCGGGGCGCTGGCCATGCGGCCCCGGCTGCTGCTCCTGGACGAGCCCACGGCCAACCTCGACCCGGACGGGGCGGCGCTGGTGCGCGGGGTCGTCGCCGACCTGGCGGCCTCCAGCGGCGCCACCATGGTGCTGGTGGAGCACCGGGTGGCCGACGCGGTCGGCCTGGTGGACCGGGTGGTGGTGCTCGAACCCGGCGGGGGCGTGGCCGCCGACGGCCCGCCGGACCGGGTGTTCGCCGAGCACGGCGCCGATCTGGCCGCACGCGGGGTGTGGGTGCCCGGGCGCGAGCCCCGGGCCCCGCGCGGCGGGGGCAGCCCCGGCGAGGTGCTGGTCGAGGCCTGCGGGCTGCGCGCGCTGGAGCCGCGCGCCCCGGGCGGGCCGGCGCGCGGGCGGCGGGCCGTGCTCGACGGGGTGGACGCCGCGGTGCGCTCCGCCGCCGTGACCGCGCTGACCGGGGCCAACGGCGCCGGGAAGTCGACCCTGCTGGCGCTGCTGGGCGGGCTGGCCCGCCCGGACGGCGGGCGGGTGCGCCCGGCCGGGGCGCTGGCCGCGGCCGACGGCCGGGACCTGGGGCGCTGGCCGGCCCGGCGGCTCGCCCGGCACGTGGGCACCGTCTTCCAGCAGGCCGAGGACCAGTTCGTCACCGGCACCGTCCGCGACGAGCTGGAGTTCGCCCCGCTGCGGGCCGGCGCACCGCCCCGGCGCGCCGCCGCGCGGGCCGAGGAGCTCATGGGGCGGCTGCGCCTGGACGGCCTGGAGGGGGCCCACCCCTTCACGCTCTCCGGCGGGGAGAAGCGGCGGCTGTCGGTGGCCACCGCGCTCAGCTCCGACCCCGAGCACGCCCCCGACGTGCTGCTGCTGGACGAGCCCACCTTCGGCCAGGACGCGGTGACCTGGGCCGAGGTGGTGGAACTGCTGGACGGGCTGCGGGCCCGGGGGCGGGCGGTGGTCGCCGCCACCCACGACGAGCGGCTGCTGGACGGGTTCACCGACACGCGCCTGCGGCTGGGGAGCGATGGCTGAGGCGGCGGTGGAACGGTGCTGAGACGACGCAACCCCGCGGCCAAGCTGCTGGCCGCCCTCCTGGTGGCCGCCGCGCTGGTGCCGGTGCTCGACCCGGTCACCGCCGGGGCCGTGCTGGCCGCCGTGGTGCTCGTGCTGCCCTTCGCCGGGCTGCGGGCGCGCCCGGTCCTGCTGCTCTTCCCGCCGCTGCTGCTGGCCGCGGCCTCGGTGGCGGTGGTCAACCTGCTCTACGGCGACGCCGGCGCGGCGGCCGCGCTGGGCCTGGGCCTGCGGCTGGCGGCCATCGCCCTGCCGTGCGTGCTGGCCGTGCTCACCAGCGACCCCACCGAGACCGCCGACGCGCTGGTGCAGCGGCTGCGGGTGCCCGAGCGGCCCGCCCTGGGGGTGCTGGCCGCGCTGCGCCTGGTGCCGCTGCTGGCCGAGCAGTGGCGCACGCTCACCCTGGCCCGGCGGGCGCGCGGCCTGGAGGCGGGGGCGAACCCCGCCGCCGCGGTGCGGCTGTTCGCGGGCAAGGTGTTCGCCCTGCTGGTGCGGGCGGTGCGGACGGGGACGCGGCTGGCCGCGGCGATGGACGCGCGCGCCTTCGGCACCGGGCCGCGCACGCACGCCCGGCGCAGCGTGTGGACCGCCGCCGACACCGCCCTGGTGGCCGGGACCGCCGCCGTTCTGGCCGGTGCGCACGGGCTGTCGCTGTGGCTGGGGACCTGGCGCCTGCTGTTCGCGTGAGGGCGTGGTAGACAGCCAGGGACAGTGGCCCCCGGAGCGAGGAAGGCGGCAGGAGTGGGCGAGAGCGTGCGGGAGTTCGTGCGGGTGGAGAAGGACCCGACCCACCCGGCGGTGGCGGTGGTCCGGCTGGACCGGCCCAAGATGAACGCGCTGAACGCGCAGGTGCAGCGGGAGATCGGGCAGGCGGCCGCCGAGGTGGCCGCGGACGCCTCGGTGGCCGCGGTGGTGCTCTACGGCGGCGAGCGGGTGTTCGCCGCGGGGGCCGACGTCAAGGAGATGGCGGACATGTCGTTCGCCGACATGAGCGCGCACTCGCGCACCCTGCAGGACTGCTTCACCGCGGTGGCCCGGATCCCCAAGCCTGTGGTGGCCGCGGTGACCGGGTACGCCCTGGGCGGCGGGTGCGAGCTGGCGCTGTGCGCCGACTTCCGGATCGCGGCCGAGGACGCCAGGCTGGGCCAGCCCGAGATCCAGCTGGGCATCATCCCCGGCGCCGGCGGCACCCAGCGGCTGCCGCGGCTGGTGGGGCCGTCCCGCGCCAAGGACCTGATCTTCACCGGGCGGCACGTGGACGCCGCCGAGGCCGAGCGGATCGGGCTGGTGGACCGGGTCGTGCCGGCCGGCGAGGTCTACACGGCGGCGGTCGAGGCGGCGGCCCGCTACACCGGCGGCCCGGCGGTGGCGCTGCGCGCCGCCAAGGAGGCGGTCGACCGGGGCCTGGAGACCGACCTGGACACCGGGCTGGAGATCGAGCGGGTCCAGTTCGCCGGCCTGTTCGGCACCGAGGACCAGAAGGCCGGCATGCGCAGCTTCGTGGAGAAGGGCCCCGGCAAGGCCGAGTTCACGGGGCGCTGAGCCCGCCGCGGCGGCGGGGGCGGGCGGTCCGGCGGAACCGCGCGCCCCCGGCTTCCGTCATACTCATAGGGTTGCCCGAACCGTTCGGGGCCCGCGGAACCGCCCGCGGACGGCCCCCGGCCGACGGCTAAGCTGGTGTGGTGCTATGCGGGGTTTGAGGGGATGAGCAGGCAATGGCTATGACGGCAGGTTTCCCCGAGGGCGAGGAGCTGCCGGAACGCGTCGGCCCTTACACCATCCGGCGGCGCATCGGCCAGGGCGGCATGGGCGTGGTCTACCAGGGCGTCGACCCCCGGCAGGACCGCCTGGTGGCGATCAAGGTGCTGCGCTCGGAGGTGGCCGGCGACGCGATCGCGCGCGCCCGGCTGGCCCGCGAGGTGGAGACCATGCGCCGGGTGCGCAGCCGCAACGTCGCCGAGGTGATCGACGCCGACACCGAGGCCGAGCTGCCCTGGGTGGTCACCGAGTACATCCCCGGGCCCACCCTGGACGCGACCGTGGAGGACCACGGTCCGCTGCGCGGGCGCGCCCTGACCCGCTTCGTGGGCGGCATGGCGCGCGCCATCGACGACATCCACGCCGCCGAGGTCGTCCACCGCGACCTCAAGCCGGGCAACGTCATCATCTCCAACGGCGAGCCCATCGTCATCGACTTCGGCATCGCCCACGCGGTGGACGGCGCCAAGCTCACCCAGACCGGCACCTTCGTGGGCACGCCCAGCTACCTGTCGCCGGAGGTCATCGAGGGCACCGCGCTGGGCCCGGCCACCGACGTGCACGCCTGGGGCGCGACCGTGGCCTTCGCGGCCACCGGCACCCCGCCCTACGGCGCCGGGTCCTTCGAGGTCATCTTCTTCCGCATCCTCAACGGCGAGATCAACCTGGACGGGATGCCGGACCAGCTGCGCCCGCTGGTGACCGCCGCGGTCTCGCGGGACATGGCGGCCCGGCCCACCGCGGCCCAGCTGGTCGCCGAGACCTCCCGGCTCAACCTGGACCTGCCGCTCAGCGACGACCTGGCGGCCTACGTGGGCTCGGGGACGACCGGCGCCCACACGGTGCACGCCCCGATGCAGGAGCGCCCGCAGGAGCGCCCGCAGGAGCCGGCCGACGAGCCCGGCGAGGCCCCCCGGACGCAGGCCTACGACCCCTCCTCCACGCAGCAGGCCCAGCACACCCAGCAGGCCCAGCACACCCGCGTCGCCCCGGCCGAGCCGCAGCCCGAGGTGCGCACCTACTACGCCGACGACGCCGAGGACGACGACCACGCCGCGCAGGGGCCGCACACCCAGTACTTCAACTCCACCCTGCGCCCCGAGGACTTCCGCGACATCCTGACCCCCGTCGGCCAGGAGCGCCGGGACGCCTCCCCCGACAGCACCGCGATGTTCGCCGGCGAGGAGATCCAGGAGGGCTACACCACCTCCCGGGAGTACGGCGGCGGCACCGGGCGCACCAGCCGCACCGACCGGGTCTCGGACTACTTCGGCGACTACGGCGGCGAGGGGCACGACGACGACCGCTGGTACCTGCCCAAGCTCTACCTGCTCCCGCTGGCGGCGCTGGTCGCCGGCCTGGGGCTGGTCGTGCCGACCATCGGCTTCGTGGTCGGGATGGTGCTGGTGAGCGTGCTGGGCGCGCTGGACAAGGTCAAGGGCGACCACGCCCGGCGGCTGCAGACCCGCGGACCGCGCAGCTCCGACACCATGGTGGTGGCGCTGAGCATGCCGGTGGCGCTGCTGCGCACGATCGGGGTGAACCTGCTCTTCGGGCTGGGGTACCTGCTGGTCGGGGTGGTCGTGGGCATCATCATCGGCCTGCTCACCGACACCAACTCGGCCAACAACGTCGGCTCCTACGCGGTGTTCGTGATGCTGCTGCTGACCATGGTCGGCCCCAACGGCAAGGGCGCCCGCCGCCAGTCCCTGGAGCTGGTCGACCGGGTCGGCTTCGGCAACATGTACGTCTACTGGGCCGTCATCGTCTTCACCGTGCTGTTCGCGCTGCTCGTGCTCTCCTTCGGGTTCGGCTCGGCCCCGGTGTGGACCGGCTGGCAGCCCAGTGCGCCGCTGGGCGGCTGAGCCGGGCCGGGCCCTGTTCGCTCTGAGCGCACACCCGCGTTCGCCCTCCTGGCTACCAGTCAGTAACATCGGGGGTGTCAGAGAGCGACGAATCGGGAGGCGCGGGACCGGAACGCGCCCCCGCCGCCGGATGCGACCAGCGCATTTGGCACCCTTAGGGACCACGGACGCGCCCGCGTCCGCGCCGTCCGAGCGGGCGACGCATGGGAGTGCAGGGAGGTCGGCCACCGGCCATGAATATTGTCGTTTTGGTCAAGCAGGTCCCGGACACGGCGACCGAGCGGAAACTGTCGTCCGACGACTTCACGCTGGACCGCGCCGCGTCGGACGGGGTCATCAACGAGCTCGACGAGTACGCGATCGAGGAGGCCCTCCTCCTCCGCGAGAAGCACGGGGGCGAGGTCACCGTCCTGACCATGGGTCCGGACCAGGCGACCGACTCCATCCGCAAGGCCCTGTCCATGGGCGCGGACAAGGCCGTGCACCTGGTCGACGACGCGCTGCACGGCTCGGACGCCCTGCAGACCGCCTACGCGCTGTCCAAGGCGCTGGGCACGATCGAGTTCGACCTGGTCGTCCTCGGTTCGGAGTCCACCGACGCGCGCACCGGCGTGGTCGGTGCCGCGCTGGCCGAGTACCTGGGGCTGCCCCAGCTCACCCTGGCCGGCAAGGTCGACGTGGACGGCTCGGCCGTCACGGTGCAGCGCCAGACCGACTACGGCTACGACGTCGTCGAGGCGCAGCTGCCCGCGGTCGTCTCGGTCGTGGAGAAGATCAACGAGCCGCGCTACCCGTCCTTCAAGCTGATCATGCAGGCCAAGAAGAAGCCGGTCGCCAAGCTCGGCATCGCCGACGCCGGCATCGAGGCCGAGCGGGTCGGCACCGCCGCCGCGGGCACCGAGACCGTCGAGGCCAGCCCCGCCCCGCCGCGGGCGGCCGGCACCGTCGTCAAGGACGAGGGCGACGGCGGCGCCAAGGCCGCCGACTTCCTCGCCGAGAAGAAGTTCCTGTAGGTCCGGCGGAGACGAAAGAGGGGTTAGAGACATGGCTGAGGTCCTCGTCCTCGTCGACCACGTCGACGGTGAGGTCAAGAAGGTCACCACCGAGCTGCTGACCGCCGCGCGGCGGATCGGCGAGCCGTCGGCCGTCTGGGTCGGCGAGGCGACCGACTCGGGCAAGGCCAAGCTGGCCGAGTTCGGCGCGCAGAAGGTCTACACCGCCCCGGCGGAGCTCAACGACTACGTCGTGGCGCCCACCGCCGAGCTGCTGGCCAAGCTGGCGCAGGACAAGGGCGCCGGCGCGATCCTGGTCTCGGCCACCGCCGGGAACAAGGAGATCGCCGGGCGCACCGCGGTCAAGCTCGGCTCGGGCGTGCTCACCGACGTGGTGGACGTCACCGCCGAGCTGGTCACCGACCACAGCATCTTCGGCGGCGCCATGGTCACCAAGGCCAAGGTGCGCACCGGCACCCCGGTGGTCGCCGTCCGGCCCAACTCGGTCCCGGCCGAGCCGCAGGCCGGCGACGCCGCCGAGGAGGCCGTCCAGGTGGAGGTCTCCGAGGCCGCCAAGGGCGCCCGCGTCGTCGAGCGCGTCGCCCAGGAGCAGGGCGAGCGCCCGGAGCTGACCGAGGCCGCGATCGTGGTCTCCGGCGGCCGCGGCGTCGGCTCGGACGACTTCACCGTGGTGGAGAAGCTGGCCGACTCGCTCGGCGCGGCCGTGGGCGCCTCGCGCGCCGCGGTGGACGCCGGCTGGTACCCCAACCAGTTCCAGGTCGGCCAGACCGGGAAGACGGTCAGCCCGAACCTGTACATCGCGCTGGGCATCTCCGGCGCGATCCAGCACCGGGCCGGCATGCAGACCTCGAAGAACATCGTGGCGGTCAACAAGGACCCCGAGGCCCCGATCTTCGAGATCGCCGACTTCGGCGTTGTGGGCGACCTGCACACGGTCGCCCCGCAGCTGACCGAGGAGGTCGGCAAGCGCAAGTAGGCGCCGACCGCGCGGCGGGCCCGGGCCACAGGCCCGGGCCCGCCGCGCGTGTGCGGGCGCCGTATCCTTGGGGGCGCCATGGTGTATCTGGATCACGCCGCGACGACGAGCGTCCGCCCCGAGGCCCTCGCCGCGATGACCGAGGAGTTCGGGCGCCTGGGCAACGCCTCCTCCCTGCACGGGGCCGGGCGGGCCGCCCGCCGGGTGGTGGAGGAGGCCCGCGAGGACGTCGCCTGGGCGCTGGGCGCCTCCCCCAACGAGGTGGTGTTCACCGCCGGCGGCACCGAGGCCGACAACCTGGCGGTCAAGGGCCTGTACTGGGCGCGCTCGGGCGCCGACCCGCGCCGGCGCCGGGTGCTGGTGAGCGCGGTGGAGCACCACGCGGTGCTGGACCCGGCGCGCTGGCTGGCCGACCGCCAGGGCGCCGTGGTCGAGGAGCTCCCGGTGGACGCGCGCGGCGCGGTGCGCCCGCAGGACCTGCGCGCGGCCATCGAGCGCGACCCCGGAGACGTGGCCCTGGTCTCGGTGATGTGGGCCAACAACGAGGTGGGCACCGTGCAGCCGGTGGCCGCCCTGGCCGAGGTCGCCGCCGAGTTCGGGGTGCCGATGCACACCGACGCGGTGCAGGCCGTGGGCGCGCTTCCGGTGGACTTCTCCGCGCACGGCGGCCTGGCGGCGCTGACCGTCTCGGCGCACAAGCTCGGCGGCCCGGTGGGCGCGGGCGCGCTGGTGCTGGCGCGCGGCGTGGACCCGGTGCCGGTGCTGCACGGCGGCGGCCAGGAGCGCGACGTGCGCTCGGGCACCCTCACGGTGCCGCTGCTGCGCGGCTTCGCGGCCGCGGTGCGCCCGGCGGTGGCCGAACGCGCCGAGCACGCCGAGCGCCTGAGGGGGCTGCGCGAAGAGCTGGTGCGCGCGGTGCACAAGGCGGTGCCCGACGCGGTGCTCAACGGCGACCCCCAGGAGCGCCTGCCGGGCAACGCCCACCTGGCCTTCCCCGGCTGCGAGGGCGACGCCCTGCTGATGCTGCTCGACGCCCAGGGGATCGCCTGCTCGACCGGGTCGGCGTGCTCGGCCGGGGTGGCCCGGCCCTCGCACGTGCTGCTGGCCATGGGCGCCGACACCGACACCGCGCTGGGCTCGCTCCGCTTCAGCCTGGGCCGGGACTCCGCGCCCGAGGACGTGGAGGCCCTGGGCGCGGCGATCGGACCGGCGGTGGAACGGGCGCGCGCCGCGCACGGCACCCGGCGGCGCTGAGCCCCGCCCGGGGCCGCCGGGGCTACCGCTGGCGGCGGATCGGCTGGGTGAGGGTGCCGATGAACCGCCAGTCGGGGTCGAGGCTGCTGCCGACCGAGGCCCCGTGCGGCCACTGCCGCGCCTCCTCCTCCAGCCGCGGCATCACCCCGGCCTCGGGGTCCAGGTACAGGTAGAGGCGGCGCTTGCCGGCCGAGGTCTCCTGGCCGAACAGGGCGCCGTCGTCCCCGGCCAGCCGCTGCAGCCGGGTGGAGAAGGCGTCCATCTCGGCCGCGGCCTCCGCGGTGGGCTGGCGCTCGTCGTCGGCGTCCCTGTAGGCCAGCTCGATCCGGGCCAGCAGGGTGAAGGCGGGGTAGTCGCGGCGCCGCAGCGGGTGGCGGGCCTGCACCTCGATCACGCCGCGCAGCGGCACCCGGGCGCGGAAGGACACCCACGAGCCGCCGGAGCCGCCGGTGAGCTGGTCGACCACCGAGGGGACCGCGGTGGGCGCCAGCGGGTCCAGCGGCTTCTCCACCAGCGCGCTCACCTCGCCCACGGCGCGCACCCGGTCGTCCTCGCCGACCGCGAGCAGCAGCACGTGCTCGGCCACCCCGGCCCGGTCCTGCTCGGAGAGGAACATGAAGTCCGGGTGGTAGACCCCGGCGTCGATCCGGCCCCGCCGCTGGTCCACCCGCAGCTCCACGCTGGCGTGCGACAGGTCCAGCTCGTGGCCGTTCCAGTCCAGGCCCCCGGCCAGGGCGCGGTGGTCGGCCGGCACCGCGGGGCGGAAGAGCCACTCCGGCTCCTCCGGGGCCGCCCGGGACCAGCGCTCGGAGAGCACCCGCGCCTCGTCGTCGGCGCCGGGGCGCAGCGTCAGCGCATAGCCCGGGGCCGCGGCGGGCTCCTCCCCGTCGGCCTCCGACAGCCGCCGCAGCAGCTCGTCGGGGTCGGCGTCGAGCGGGGCGGACAGGTCCTCCAGGCCGGTCTCGGCGGGTTCGGGGGCCGGGCCCACCTCCCAGCCCAGGGCCGGGTGGATGCGCTGCACCAGCTCGGTCACGCGCGCCGCGGCCTCCTCGGGGACGGGCTCGGAGGCGTCGACGGCGGCCGCCAGGGCCGGGCGGAGCCCGGGCCAGGCGGCCCAGAAGGCGTCGACGTTGACGGCGGAATCGGACGCGGGGGAACGGCGGCGACGGAACAGAGCCATGGTCCGATTTTCGCAGAACCGGGGGCCCACCTCGCACGGGCGCGGGCGCGCGTGGGGGCCGCGAGGGGGCGCCGGGCACCCGCGGCGGGCGCATAGGCTGGAGGGGCTATGACTCTGCGTGTACTGGCCGCCATGTCCGGCGGCGTCGACTCGGCCGTGGCCGCCGCCCGCGCCGCGGAGGCCGGCCACGAAGTGACCGGCGTCCACCTGGCACTGTCGAAGAATCCGCAGTCCTACCGGACCGGCGCCCGAGGGTGCTGCACGGTCGAGGACTCCCGGGACGCCCGGCGGGCCGCCGACGTGATCGGCATCCCCTTCTATGTCTGGGACATGGCCGAGGAGTTCGACCGCGACGTGGTCCAGGACTTCGTGGCCGAGTACGCCGCCGGCCGCACGCCCAACCCGTGCCTGCGCTGCAACGAGAAGATCAAGTTCGAGGCGGTGCTGGACCGGGCGGTGGCGCTGGGCTTCGACGCGGTGTGCACCGGCCACCACGTCCGCAAGGTCGACGGGCGCCTGGTGCGCAGCGTCGACGAGGGCAAGGACCAGTCCTACGTGCTCGGCGTGCTCACCGCCGAGCAGCTGGAGCACGCGATGTTCCCGCTGGGCGACTGCTCCAAGGACGAGGTGCGGGCCGAGGCGGCGCGCCGCGGGCTCTCGGTGGCCGACAAGCCCGACAGCCACGACATCTGCTTCATCGCCGACGGCGACACCGCCGGGTTCCTCAACCGGCGCCTGGGCAGCGCGCCGGGGCCGATCAAGGACGAGGACGGCAACGTGGTGGGCGAGCACGAGGGGGCGCACGCCTTCACGGTGGGCCAGCGCAAGGGCCTGGACCTGGGCGGGGCCCCGGAGCGGCGCTACGTGCTGTCCATCGAGCCGGTGGAGAACACGGTGACCGTGGGCCCGCGCGCGTCCCTGCGGGTGGGGTCGATCCGCGCCGTCCGCCCGGTGTGGAGCGGCCGGTCCGCGCTCACCGAGGCCGACGGGGAGCTGGCCTGCACGGTGCAGCTGCGCGCGCACGGCGAGGTCTACGGCTGCACCGCGCGGTGCGAGGGCGGCGGCCTGCGGATCGTGCTGGACGCGCCGGCCACCGGGGTGGCCCCGGGGCAGACCGCGGTGCTCTACGAGGGCGACGCGGTGCTCGGCTCGGCGACGATCGCGGCCACCGACCCCGCTCAGGAGCCCGCCCTTTCCTAGCCGCTGCCGGTTAGGTTAGCCTTAGCAACGCCGACCGGGCGGTCCGGGCGGCGCGGACGCCGGGAGGGCGTATGGAGTACGGGTTCCTGGAGGGGCGTCCCTTCTGGATCGTCTACTCCGCGCTGTACGCCATCGTCTTCGTGCGCACCCAGGCCACCTACTGGATCGGCCGGGGCCTGGGGGCGGGCGTGCACCGCTCCCGGCTCGGCGAGCGCCTGGGGCCGCGCCTGGTCCGCGCCGAGCGTCTGATCGACCGGTTCGGCCCGCCCGTGGTCACCGCCGTCTACCTCACCGTCGGGGTGCAGACCGCGGTGCACCTGGTGGCCGGGGCCATGCGGATGTCCTTCGTGCGCTACCTGGCGGCGATGCTGCCGGGCTGCGCCCTGTGGGCGGCGGTGTACAGCCTGGGCGGCATGGCGGTGCTCGCCGCCTGGTGGAGCGCCTTCACCCGCTCCCCGGCGCTGGCCGTGGCCCTGGCGGTGCTCGCCGCCGCCGCGGCCGTCGGCGTGCTGGTCCACCGGCGGCGGCGCGCCGCCGACCGGCGGGAGTCCCCTACCCTTGTCGGACGTGACTGAGCCCCGACGCCACCCCTGGCCGAACGCGAGCGCGACCGGAATCGGGTCCTACCCCGGGACCGACCCCGACGAGGCGGCACGGATCGTCTTCGGCGAGCTGCCCGAGTTCCCGCACCTGCCCGAGCTGCCGGAGCGCGGCGCCGGCGCCGACACGGTCGGCCGCACCGCCGCCCTGCTGGTGGACCTGCCGGTGGAGGTGCAGCCCACCGGCTGGCGCGTGGCGCGCGCCCCGGGGCGGGACCTGGCCCGGGCCCGCAGCTTCCTCTCCTACGACCTGGACGCCGTGCAGCACCACGGCCACGACCGCTTCGCCGGCCCGGGCGGTTCCGGTGACCCGGGGGGCGTGTTCAAGATCCAGGCCGCAGGTCCGTGGACCCTGGCCGCGGCGGTCGAGCTGCGCGGCGGCGAGCGGATGCTCGCCGACCCCGGGGCCGTGGCCGACCTGGCCGCCTCCCTGGAGGAGGGGCTGCGCGCGCACATCGCCGAGGTGGCCGCGCGCCTGCCCGGCGCGCGCCTGGTGGTGCAGGTCGACGAGCCGGGGCTGCCCGCGGTGTCCCAGGGCCGGGTGCCCACCGCCAGCGGGCTGCGCCGCATCCCCGCCCCGGACCGGGTGGCCGTCGAGGAGCGTCTGCGCTCGCTGGCCGGGGCGATCGCCGGGGCCGGCGCGGTCCCGGCCGTGCACTGCTGCGCCGAGGAGGCGCCGGTGGGGCTGTTCCACCGGTGCGGGTTCCGCGCCCTGGGGCTGGACGCCGCGCTGCTGGCCCCGCGGGACGACGAGGCCCTGGGCACCGCCCTGGAGGACGGCGTCGGGCTGCTGCTCGGTGTCGTTCCGGGAACGGGCCCGCGTCGCGGGGAGGGACTGTCCGACCTGGGCAGTACCGTCGATCCTGTACGGGAGCTGTGGAACCGCATCGGGCTCGACCCCGGGATGCTCGCCGACGCGGTGGTGTGCACCCCCGCGTGCGGACTGGCGGGCGCCTCACCGGACGCCGCGCGCGAGGCGATGGCCGCCTGCCGGGCGGCGGCGCGCGTGCTGCGCGACGAGCCGCGGCGGTGACACGGCGCTGGAAGAGGAAAGGACGCCCTGGGTGAGCGCGGAGAAGTCGACCGCCGTCGATTCCGTCCCCGAAGAGGTGCGCGAGCGCCATGCCGAGCTGTCGCAGGAGATCGACGACCACAGCTACCGGTACTACATGAAGACGCCCGTCATCTCGGACGCCGAGTACGACGGGCTCATGCAGGAGCTGCGCTCCATCGAGGAGCGCCATCCGCAGCTGGTCACGCAGGACTCGCCGACGCAGAAGGTCGGCGCGCCGGTCAGCAACCTGTTCGCGCCGGTGGAGCACCTGCGCCGGATGGAGAGCCTGGACAACGCCTTCGACGCCGAGGAGCTGCGGGCCTGGGCCGACCGGGTGGAGGGCGAGGCCCCGGTCGACGCCTACCTGTGCGAGCTCAAGATCGACGGCCTGGCCATCGACCTGGTCTACGAGAACGGGCGGCTGACCACGGCCGCCACCCGCGGCGACGGCCGGGTGGGCGAGGACATCACGCTCAACGCCCGCACCATCGCCGCGGTCCCCGAGCGGCTGGACGAGAGCGTGCGCCCGGCGCCCGAGCTGCTGGAGGTGCGCGGCGAGGTCTTCCTCCCGGTGGAGGAGTTCGGCGCGCTCAACCGGCGGCTGGCCGCCGAGGGCAAGGCCGAGTTCGCCAACCCGCGCAACGCCGCCGCAGGGTCGCTGCGCCAGAAGGACCCGCGGATCACCGCCACCCGGCCGCTCACCATGATCTGCCACGGGGTGGGCGAGCACCGCGGGGTGGACTTCGCCCGCCAGTCGCACGTCTACGACCTGCTGGCCGAGTGGGGGCTGCCGGTCAGCGACCGCTACCGGGTGGTCGGCTCGCTGGAGGAGGTGGCCTCCTACGTCGCCCACTACGGCGAGCACCGGCACGACCCCGCCTACGAGATCGACGGCGTGGTGGTCAAGGTCGACGACGTGGCGCTGCAGCGCCGCCTGGGCTCGACCAGCCGCGCCCCCCGCTGGGCGATCGCCTACAAGTACCCGCCCGAGGAGGTCACCACCCGGCTGGTGGACATCCGGGTGAACGTGGGCCGCACCGGGCGGGTCACCCCCTACGGCGTGATGGAGCCGGTCCGGGTGGCCGGCTCGGAGGTGGAGTTCGCCACCCTGCACAACGCCCAGGAGGTCGAGCGCAAGGGCGTGCTCATCGGCGACACCGTGCGCCTGCGCAAGGCCGGCGACGTCATCCCGGAGATCCTGGGCCCCGTCACCGAGGCGCGGGACGGCTCGGAGCGGCCCTTCACCATGCCGCGGACCTGCCCGGAGTGCGGCAGCCCCCTGGGGCAGCAGAAGGAGGGCGACGTCGACCTGCGCTGCCCCAACGCCCGCTCCTGCCCCGGGCAGCTGCGCGAGCGGCTGTTCTACGTCGCCGGCCGCAAGGCGCTGGACATCGAGACGCTGGGGTACGTGGCGGCCACCGCGCTCACCCAGCCCCTGGAGCCCGCCGAGCCGCCGCTCAAGGACGAGGGCGACCTGTTCGACCTGTCCGTGGAGCGGCTGCTGCCGATCCGCACCCTGGTGCTGGACCCCGACACCACCGAGCCCAAGACCGACCCGAAGACGGGCGAGCGCAAGGTGGTGACGTTCTTCGCCAACCAGGACGGCGAGCCCAAGAAGACGGTGGACAAGCTCTTCGAGGAGCTGGAGGCGGCCAAGGCCCGGCCGCTGTGGCGGGTGCTGGTGGCGCTGTCCATCCGGCACGTGGGTCCGCGCGCCGCCGAGGACCTGGCCCGGCACTTCCGCTCGATGGAGGCGATCGAGGCCGCCACCGAGGAGGAGCTGGCCTCGGTGGACGGGGTCGGCCCGACCATCGCCGCCTCCATCCGGGAGTGGTTCTCCGAGGACTGGCACCGCGAGATCGTCCGCAAGTGGCGCGCGGCCGGGGTGCGCATGGAGGACGAGGGCGCCGGTTCCGGCCCCCGCCCGCTGGACGGGGTGACCCTGGTGGTGACCGGCTCGCTGGAGGGCTTCACCCGGGACGGCGCCAAGGAGGCCGCGGCCGAGGCCGGCGGCCGGGTGACCGGGTCGGTCTCCAAGAAGACCGACTTCCTGGTGGCCGGGGACAGCCCCGGGAGCAAGTACGACAAGGCCCTCAAGCTCGGGGTTCCGGTCCTGGACGAGGACGGCTTCCGGGTGCTGCTGGCGTCCGGGCCGGATGAGGCCAGGAAGGTCGCCCGCACCGGCGAGGACGCGGACGAGGGGTGAGTCCGGGGTGCGGCGCGGCCCGCCCGCGCCGCACGCCGCGGGCGTCCTCGCAGGCCGCGGCGGTCGGTACCGGGGAGCACGGCCCCATCGCGACGGAAAACGGGCGCAAACCTCCAAGGCTTACCTAAAGTCCTTGTGCGGCGACAGCTGGTGATGAAGCGTCGTAAGCTGTGCCTGGAAGGCGCGGCTCGCGCACCGGACGAGACCGGCCGGATCTGACCGAGGGGGTGGCCGGAAGGGGTGAGACCTCCGCTCCGCCGCACATCCCGACTGCCCGAGGACGCTATGAAGGATCCCAACAACACCCGAGACGTGGGACCGCGGGCCGGCACGCCGCTGTGGCTGTACCTGGCCGGCACCACGGTGGCCGGGTGCGGCCTCCTCCTCGGGTCGCTGCTGTGGACCGGCCCGGCCGGCCTGCTGGCGCTGGCCGACCAGCCGCTGGTGTGGGTCGTGCTGTGCATGGTGGTCATCGGCGAGCTGCGGCCCATCGCCACCCCCAACGCCCCGGCCACCAGCGGGGCGCCCACCTCGCTGCCGTTCTCCTTCGCGCTGCTGATCTTCTTCGGCCTGCCCGCCGCCGCCCTGGTCCAGGCGGTGGCCACGGCGGCGGCCGGCATCGCCCGCCGGCACGCCCCGCACCGGACCGCCTTCAACCTGGCCCAGTACGTGCTCAGCTTCGGGGTGGCCGACGCGGTGATGCGGCTGTTCCACCCGCAGGCCGCGGCCGGGCCCTGGGTGCCCGACGGCCCCGAGCTGCTGCTGGTGGCCCTGGCCGGGGCGGCCTACTTCGTCACCAACCTGGTTCTGGTCGAGTGCGCGGTGGCCATGCACGAGCGGGCGCCGCTGAGCAGCGTGCTGGGCAAGGACATCGGCCAGCGCCTGTTCGTCAACGCGGTGCTGCTCAGCCTGGCGCCGCTGGTCGTGGTGGCGATGACGCACTCCATCTGGCTGGTGCCGCTGTTCGCCTTCCCGCTGGCCGCGCTCTACACCAGCGCCACCCTGTCGGTGAAGCGCGAGCACCAGGCCAACCACGACGAGCTGACCGGGCTGGCCAACCGAAAGCTGCTCATCCTGCGCACCCAGCAGGCGCTGGGCGAGGCCCGCCAGCGCCACCACCGCATCGGCCTGCTCCTGCTCGACCTGGACCGGTTCAAGGAGGTCAACGACACCCTGGGGCACCCCACCGGGGACCGGCTGCTGCAGACCGTGGCGCTGCGCCTGACGCACAGCGTGCGCCCCGGCGACCTGGTGGCCCGGCTGGGCGGGGACGAGTTCGCGGTGCTGCTGCCCCAGGTGCGCGACGCCGCCTCGGCCCGCGAGGTGGCGGCACGGCTGCGGGTGGCGCTGGCCGAGCCGGTGCGCCTGGACGGCATGGACTTCGACCTGGAGGCCAGCGTCGGCATCGCGCTCTACCCCAACCACGCCCCCGACTTCGAGCTGCTCATGCAGCGCGCCGACGTGGCCATGTACGTGGCCAAGGAGCAGCGCACCGGGGTGGAGCTCTACGCCCCGCACAAGGACCGCAACTCCACCGCCCGGCTCAGCCTCTTCGGCGAGCTGCGCCGCGCCCTGGTGGAGAAGGAGCTGGAGATGTTCTACCAGCCCACCGTCGACCTGGCCGGGCGGCGGCCGGTGGGCCTGGAGGCGCTGGTGCGCTGGCGCCACCCGCGGCGCGGCGTGCTGGAGCCGCACGAGTTCGTGCCGCTGATCGAGCAGTCCTACCTGATGCGCGGCTTCACCCACGAGGTGCTGGAGCAGACCCTGTCCCAGGTGGCCCGGTGGCGGGCCGAGGGCCTGGCGCTGCCGGTGGCGGTCAACCTCTCCGCCCGCGAGCTGCTCGACCCCACCCTGCCCGACGTGGTCGCCGCGGGCCTGCGGCGGCACGGGGTGCCCCCCGAGGCGCTGCGCCTGGAGATCGGCGAGCGGGTGATGGTGAGCGAGGCCGACGCGGTCGCCCCGGTCATCCTGGCCCTGTCCGACCTGGGCGTGCCGCTGTCCCTGGACGACTTCGGCACCGGCTACTTCACCCTGGCCCGGCTCAACGGCCTGCCGGTGCAGGAGATCAAGATCGACGGCTCGTTCGTGCGGCGGGTGGAGGAGGACGGCGACGGGCGGGTGATCGTCGCCTCCGCCATCGACCTGGTCCGCACCCTGGGGATGCGGGCGGTGGCCGAGGGCGTGGAGACCGAGGGCGTGGCCGAGGCCGTGGGCGCGATGGGCTGCCACGCCGCCCAGGGGCGGCTCTTCACCCCGCCGCTGGAGGCCGCCGAGGCCGCCGCGTGGCTGCGCGCGCACGGCGCCGTGGCGCACGCGGGCCGAGAGCCCGCCGACGGCCATAGGATTGAAGCGCCCTGACTGCAAGAAGAGAACGGTAAGCAACCCATGTCCGCCATCACCCGCGATGAGGTCGCGCACCTCGCCCGGTTGTCGCGGCTGGCGCTGAACGAGGACGAACTCGACCACCTCGCCGCCCAGCTCGATGAGATCATCTCCGCGGTGGCCAAGGTCCAGCAGGCCGCCGAGGGCGACATCCCGCCGAGTTCGCACGCCCTGCCGCTGGCCAACGTCTACCGACCCGACGAGGCCCGGCCCGGCCTCACCCCGGACCAGGCCCTGGACGCCGCGCCGGCCGTGGAGGACCAGCGCTTCCGCGTCCCGCAGATCCTGGGGGAGGAGGAGTGATGGGCACCGAACTGATCCGCATGAGCGCCGCCGAGCTGGGCTCGGCGATCGCCGCCGGGCAGGCCTCGGCGGTAGAGGCGGCCCAGGCCTACCTGGACCGGATCGAGGCGGTCGAGGGCTCGGTCAACGCCTTCCTGCACGTGGACCGCGAGACCACCCTGGCCCAGGCCCGCGCGGTGGACGCCCGCCGCGCGGCCGGCGAGGAGCTGGGCCCGCTGGCCGGCGTGCCGGTGGCGCACAAGGACGTGTTCACCACCACGGACATGCCCACCACCGCCGCCTCCCGCATCCTGCAGGACTACCGCCCGCCCTACGACGCCACGGTCACCGCGCGGCTGCGCGAGGCCGGGCTGGTGGTGCTGGGCAAGACCAACATGGACGAGTTCGCCATGGGCTCGTCCACGGAGAACTCGGCCTTCGGGCCCACCCGCAACCCCTGGGACACCTCCCGGGTGCCGGGCGGCTCCTCCGGCGGCTCCTCGGCGGCGGTCGCCGCGTTCGAGGCGCCGCTGGCCACCGGTACCGACACCGGGGGGTCGATCCGCCAGCCGGCGGCGGTGTGCGGCCTGGTGGGCGCCAAGCCCACCTACGGCGGCTCCTCCCGGTACGGGCTGATCGCCTTCGCCTCCTCGCTGGACACCCCGGGGCCCTTCGCCCGCAACGTGCTGGACGCGGCCCTGCTGCACGAGGCCTTCTCCGGGCACGACCCGCACGACTCCACCTCGATCGACGCCCCGGTCCCGGCCGTGGCCGAGGCGGCCCGCCGCGCCGACGTGGCCGGCCTGCGGGTGGGCGTGGTCAAGCAGTTCTCCGGCGAGGGCTACCAGCCGGGGGTGCTGCAGCGCTTCCAGGAGAGCGTGGACCTGCTGGAGTCGATGGGCGCCAAGGTCGTGGAGGTGTCCTGCCCCAGCTTCGACACCGCGCTGGCCGCCTACTACCTGATCGCGCCCAGCGAGTGCTCGTCCAACCTGGCCCGCTTCGACGCCATGCGCTACGGACTGCGCTCCGGCGACGACGGCACCCGCAGCGCCGAGGAGGTCATGGCGCTGACCCGGGCCGAGGGCTTCGGGCCGGAGGTCAAGCGCCGGATCATCCTGGGCACCTACGCGCTGTCCAGCGGCTACTACGACGCCTACTACGGCTCGGCGCAGCAGGTGCGCACGCTCATCAAGCGCGACTTCGAGGCGGCCTTCGCGGGCGTCGACGTGCTCGTGTCGCCCACGGCGCCGACCACCGCCTTCCCGCTGGGGGAGCGGACCGACGACCCGATGGCGATGTACCTGGCCGACCTGTGCACCATCCCGACCAACCTGGCGGGCAACGCGGCGCTGTCGGTGCCGTGCGGGCTGGCGCCCGAGGACGGGCTGCCGGTGGGGCTGCAGGTGATGGCTCCGGCGCTGGCCGACGACCGGGCCTACCGGGTGGGCGCGGCCGTGGAGGCGGCGCTGCGCGAGAGGTCCGGGAGCGACTTCCTGAGCGGCAGCCCCTACGCGGTCTGACCCCGGGGGAGCGCCCGGCACGCCGGGCACGTGAAAGGGGGCGGAGGGCCGATGGCCCTCCGCCCCCTTCGGCGTCTCACGCCCGGCGTCTCACGCAGGGACGGCGCAGACGCCCGGGGCGCCTAGGCGCCTCAGACCTCCTCGGAGGCGGTCCGGCGCTTGCGGCTCAGGTAGATCGCCGCGCCGCCGCCCGCGACCGCGGCCACGGCCGCGCCGATCAGGCCGTAGAGCGCCCCACCGGTGACCGGCAGGCCGCCCTGGTCCTCGTTCTCGTCCTCGGGGGCCGGCTTGTCGTCGCCCTTGTCCTCGTCGTCACCGCCCTCGTCGGGGGTGGACGGCGTGGGGCTCGGGGACGGCTTCTCGTCCTCGTCCTCGTCGCCGTCGTCCGGCGGCGGGGTCTCGTCGCCGCCGCCCTCGGTCCAGGTGGCCTTGGCGTCGGCGGTGACCTCGGTGGACCCGTTCTCGGCGGTGATCAGGGTCTGGGTGGCCTTCTCGCCCTCCGCGCCACGGAACAGGCGGCCGACCTGGACGGTGGCCGTGATCGTGCCGGAGAAGGAGGCCTCGCCCGCGGCGGCGTCCTCGGGGACCTTGATGCCCAGGGTGTCGCCGTCGGCGGCGCTCTCGACCGGCTCGCCGCTCTCGGCGTCGACCAGCTG
Organism: Nocardiopsis baichengensis YIM 90130; assembly: GCF_000341205.1. NCBI lineage: Bacteria > Bacillati > Actinomycetota > Actinomycetes > Streptosporangiales > Nocardiopsidaceae > Nocardiopsis > Nocardiopsis halophila. The sequence goes on from NZ_ANAS01000041.1 coordinate 60,672, forward strand.
GAGCCCCTCGACGCCGCCGGCGTCCAGCACCAGCGGGACCGAGTCGGCGCTGGTCTCGACGGTGAACTCGCCGACGACCTCCCCGGCGGTGCCCTCGGCGCTCTCCGGGGTGATGGTCAGCGAGGCCTCGGGCTCGGGGACCTGGGGCTGGGACTTGGCCTCGGTGACCAGGTACTCGTAGAGGGCGTCGACCTTCTCGCCGTGCCCACCGCCCTCCTTCAGCTTGGTGCCGTTGCTGAAGTGCCAGATGGCGGCCTGGGTGCCGGCGACGGCGTCGGCCTCGTCCAGGCCCTCGACACCGGAGTTCGCCACGAGGTCGTCGATGCCGACGGTGGGGAAGGAGTTCTGCAGGATCCAGTGGACCTTGCCGGCCTGGGCGGTGTCGCCCTTGCCCGGGTAGCTGTCCCAGGAGTCCTCCTGGTAGCCGGCGCCGGGGCGGATCGCGGTCTCGGCGTCGATGCAGTAGGTCTGCAGGACGGTGTCGCTGTCCTGCAGCTCCAGCTCGAACAGGTTGGTCGTGATCGTGCCGTGCGTGGTCTCGACGGCGACGCCGCCGGGGCCGTTGCCGGTGTAGGTCCCCTTGGCGCCCTCGGCCAGAGCCGGGGCCGAGGTGAGGCCGAAGGCCAGTGCGGCGGCGGCGCTCACGGCCGTGGCGGCGACCAGGCGGCGGCCGCGTCGGGGGGTGCTGTGGGGGTGGATCGTCGTGATCAAATCGCGTCCCGTTCGGTCGGATCGGGGAAAATGGGGCGCCGCGTTCTCCCAGGTCGAAAAGGGCGGGGACGGGGGAGAAAGCGGCCGGGGAAGCCGCGCACCCGTAGGGTCGCCGAGCGGTTCTGCTCGGGTGCGCCGGGGATCGCCTGAGCCGCGGGATGTCTCGGGGCCGCGGGGCGAATTCTTCACTTCCGCACCGCCCGATCCTAGCGACCCGATTCCGGTCTTCCAACAGGGTGGGCGGATTTCTCTGGTGAATCGTCCGAAGTGTCGCATATTTCCCGTTCACCTGGGGAGCGCAAGGGGAACGAGGCCTGAATCGGACACGTCTCCAGAGTGACCGAAACCACGGGACCGAAACCGGGCCTACCGGCGCCTCCGGAGCAGCCGCGCGGCCAGCACCGCCGCGGCGCCGACGCCCAGCAGCCCGGCCCCCAGGGCGACCAGCTGCCCCGCCCAGGTCCCGGTGAAGGCCAGCGGCCCGGTGGAGCGCGCCCCCTCGGCCGCGGGCGGCGGGGCCGCCGGGGAGGCCGCCGACGCCGAAGGCGAGGGGGACTCCGGCGCCCCGGCCTGCTCGCGGGCGGGCGCCTGCGGGCTCGGCGCGGACTCCGGCGGGGGCGTCCCCGCGCCGGGCGCCCGGGACTCCGTCGCCGCCCAGTCGGCCTTGACCTGGGCCGAGGATCCGGTGGGCACCTCCTCGGCGGCGACCACCGGCAGCGTGGCCACCCCGTTCCGGCCGGCGAACGCCCGCCCGGGCAGCAGCGCGGCGGTGGAGGCGCGGGCGTGCACGGTGGCCACCCCGGCGCCCGGCTCCTGCGGCACGTGCAGGTAGAACTCGTCGCCCTCGGCCACCTCGGCGACGGTCGCGCCGGAGGCGTCGGCCAGCCGGGCCCCGGGCGCGCCGTTGACCGCCACCCGCACCGGGCCGGTGCTGGTGGTGCTCACCCGCAGCGGCCCCAGCGGCGCCGCGGGGTCGGCGCCCTCGATCCGCCGCGGCTCCAGGTCCAGGGTGGGCGGGGCGGGCGCGGGGGCCGCGCTCTGGGCCCCGGTGACCAGGTGCCGGTAGTAGCGCTCCACCCGGGCGTCGTTGCCGCCGCTCGCGCCGGGCCCGGCCAGGTCCGCGCCGTCGGTGAAGTGCCACACGGCCGCCTGGGTGGCGGCGATCGCCTGCTCCTCGCTCAGCCCGTCCGAGCCCGGGCCCGACAGCTCCTCCAGCGGCCGTGCGGGGTAGGAGTTGGCGACCACCCAGGCCACCGGCCCGGCGGCGTCCGCGGGCGCCTCCAGCGCGGTGAAGCCGGTCTCGACGTAGGCCGCCGAGTGGTCCGCCTCGCCCTCCAGGGCGGCGCCGTAGGCGGCGACCGAGGCCGAGTCGTCCACCCGCACGCTGTAGAGCACGGTGGGCACCTCCCCGCCGTCCTCCAGGTGCACCTGCGCCCCCGGGGTCTGTTCACGCTCCACCCGGGCGGTGCCGTCCGGGGCGGCCGCGGCGGGCGGTGCGCCGGCGCAGGCCAGCACGGCGGCGCCGAGCAGCGCCGCGGCGGCGCGGGCCGGGACGCGGACCGGGGTGCGGGACAGGGTGCGGGGCACGGCGGGGCGGGCTCCTCGGCGGACGGGTGACGGGTCGCGGCCAGAGTAACCGCAGGGGCGCCCGCGTCCAGGAGGAACCGCGCGCGGGTGCCGAATCGTGCGCGGGCTGTGACATTTGGCGCCGGGCGCGCGCCGGGCGTGCGGCGGTCCGTCATCGCCGGTGCCCGGCCATCGGTAGGCTTCTCATAGGCCCCGCGGAGGCGGTCCTTGCGGCCGGCGCTGTGCGGGGGGTGACGACGACGAGCACGGAAACGGGTAGTGCGGCGATGGTCAGCGCGGTAACGAACGGCACTGCCGCGGACGCGGCGCCGGTGGCGTACGAGGACGCCCTGCGGCGGTACGAGCCGGTCCTGGGCCTGGAGGTGCACATCGAGCTGGGCACCGCCTCGAAGATGTTCTGCTCCTGCCCGACCGCCTTCGGCGCCGACCCCAACACCCAGGTGTGCCCGGTCTGCCTGGCGCTGCCCGGCGCGCTGCCGGTGGCCAACGAGGCCGCGGTGGCCAGCGCCATCCGGCTCGGCCTGGCGCTGGACTGCTCGATCGCCTCCTGGTGCCGCTTCGCCCGGAAGAACTACTTCTACCCGGACATGCCGAAGAACTACCAGATCTCCCAGTACGACGAGCCGCTGTGCAGCGACGGCGCGCTCGACGTGGAGGTCGACACGCCCGAGGGGCCGCGCACCTTCCGGGTGGAGATCGAGCGGGTCCACATGGAGGAGGACACCGGCAAGAGCACCCACGTGGGCGGTGCCACCGGCCGGATCCACGGCGCCAGCCACTCCAACGTGGACTACAACCGGGCCGGCATCCCGCTGCTGGAGATCGTCACCAAGCCGATCCCCGGCGCCGGCGACCTGGCCCCGCAGGTGGCCCGCGCCTACGTCGCCGAGCTGCGCGCGCTGGCCCGGTCCCTGGGCATCTCCGACGTGCGCATGGAGGAGGGGTCCCTGCGCTGCGACGTCAACGTCTCGGTCAACCCGGTCGGCGCCCGGGAGTGGGGCACCCGCACCGAGACCAAGAACGTCAACTCGCTGCGCTCGGTCGACCGCGCCGTCCGCTCGGAGATCGAGCGCCAGGCCGGCGTGCTCGACGCCGGCGGCCGCATCGTCCAGGAGACCCGCCACTTCCAGGAGAACACCGGCGCCTCGGTCTCCGGCCGCAGCAAGGAGGAGGCGCAGGACTACCGCTACTTCCCCGACCCCGACCTGGTCCCGGTCGCCCCGGGCGCCGAGTGGGTCGAGGAGCTGCGCGCCACCCTGCCCGAGCTGCCGGCCGCCAAGCGCGCGCGGGTGCGCGCCGAGTGGAGCCTCAGCGACGAGGAGCTGCGCGACCTGGTCAACGCCGACGCCATCGACCTGGTCGAGGCGACGGTGGCGGCGGGCGCCACGCCCGACGACGCCCGCAAGTGGTGGCTCAACGAGCTGTCGCGGCGCGCCGCCGAGTCCGAGACCGAGCTGTCCGCGCTGGCGATCACCCCCGAGCAGGTGGCCCGGGTGTGCGCGCTGGTCTCCTCGGGTGAGCTGACCAACAAGCTGGCACGCCAGGTCGTGGACGGCGTGCTGGCCGGGGAGGGGTCCCCGGAGGAGGTCGTGGAGGCCCGCGGCCTCAAGGTGGTCAGCGACGACTCCGCGCTGGGCGCGGTGGTCGACCAGGTGATCGCCGACAACCCCGACATCGTGGAGAAGATCCGCGGCGGCAAGGCCGCCGCCGCGGGCAAGCTGGTCGGCGACGTGATGAAGGCGACCCGGGGGCAGGCCGACGCGGCCCGTGCGCGCGAGCTCATCCTGGAGCGGGTCGGCACGGCCTGAGCAGGGCCCGGTGCCGTCCCTCAACCCGAGCGTGACCTTGGGTGACTAGCCTGGACGCTCCCGGCCCGTGCCGCCCCGTGCCGCGGAGTCGGCACGCTCTGCGCCAACGACCGAAAAGGGTGCCCATGAACACGGCCGTCGCCAAGGGCGACCAGCGGATCTGGCTGGGTGCGGCCTGGGTGCTCACCGTGGTGTACGCGCTGGGCACGCTGGTCCAGGTCGCGCCGGGCATCACCCTGACCGAGCGGATGGGCCACTGGCCCCCCGGGGTGGCCGCCGGCCTGGCCGCGGTCTCCCTGCTCTACAGCGCCCGGCGCCGCGCCGCCACGGCCGACGACGACCCGATGGGGGCCGACGGCGCCGACGGCACCGCCGCGCTGCGCTACCTGGGGCTGGCCGCCGCGGCCTGGAGCGCCGGGGCCGTCACCTCGGCGGTGACCGGGCTGCTGTCCACCAGCCCGGCGGTCTCGCTGACCCTGGGCGACCTGTTCAGCCTGGTGGCGCTGCCGCTGTTCGCGCTGGGGTTCACCCGGCTGGCCCCGCTGCCGCAGGGCCTGCGGCCGGTCACCCGGCACCTGACCGACTCCTACGTGGCGGCGGCCGCGCTGTTCGCGGTGGTCTGGCTGCTGCTGTTCGCACCGCTCTACAGCGAGCTGGGCGAGGGCGGGGAGTACCTGGGCTTCGCGCTGGTCTACCCGGTGGCCGACATCGCGGTGCTGTGCCTGATCGCGCCGCTGGCCTTCACCTCCCCGCACAGCACCCGCCGGGCGGTGGCGATCGCCATGTCGGCCTTCGTCATCGTGGCCGGGGCCGACCTGATCGGGGCGGTCACCCGGCTGACCGGCGACGCCCCGGCCGGGGGCATCGAGTACCCGGTGCGGCTGCTGGGCTTCGCGCTGCTGGGCGCGCTGCCCTGGCTGATCCGGGACCGGGCCGGGGCGCGCCCGCGCCGGATCACCGGCCGCGGGCTGTACCGCTTCGCCCCGGAGATCGCCGCGATCGCCGCGCTGGGGCTGGCCGCGGTGGTGCTCACCGCGGCGGCGCTGCACGTGCCCGGGGTGGCCGCGGTGCTGCCGCTGGCCGCCGGGTCGGCGGTGCTGGTGCTGCTGGTGCGCATGGCCGGGCTGCTGGAGGAGAACGGCACCCTGAACCGGATGCTGCTCACCCGCGAGGCCCACTTCCACGAGCTGGCGCGCAACAGCGGCGACGTCATCCTCATCCTGGAGGGCGACGGCGGGGTGTTCTACGTCAGCCCCGGTGCCCCCGAGGCCTTCGGCTACACCCTGGACGACCTGGTGGCCGAGCCGGTGACGGCGATCGTGCACCCCGAGGACCTGCCGCGCACCGCCGAGGCGGTGCGGCTGTTCGAGCGGGGCGGCGGCCCGGGCAGCGTGCACCTGCGGCTGCGGGTGCGCGCCGGGGACGGCACCTGGCGGCACACCGAGTCCACCGTCTCGCTGTACGAGCAGCCGGGCGAGCCGGACCGGCTGCTGGTGACCACCCGCGACATCAGCGCCCAGGTGGCCCTGGAGGACCAGGTCAACCACCTGACCTTCCACGACGGCATCACCGGGCTGCCCAACCGGGCCTACCTGGAGGAGCGGGCGCGGGACATGATCGCCCGCCGGGAGCGGGCCGCCGACCCCGGCCGGGAGCAGGCCCCCGCGGGGGAGATCGCCGCGATCTTCCTGGACCTGGACGGGTTCACCGCGGTCAACGACTCGGCCGGGCACACCTTCGGCGACTACCTGCTGGCGCAGGCGGCGCGGCGGCTGCGCGCGGCCGCGGTGGCCGGGGTGACCCTGGCCCGGTGGGGCGGCGACGAGTTCGCGGTGCTGGTGGAGGGCGGCGCGCACGCCCAGCGGGTGGTGGACCTGGCCGAGCGGCTGGGCCGGGCGATCGCCGCCGAGCCGTTCCAGGTGGCCGACCGCGAGGTGGTGCTCACCGCCTGCGCGGGGGTGGCCTTCGCCGAGTCCGGGATGGACGCCGGCGAGCTGATGCGCAACGCCGACATGGCGCTGGCCCGCGCCAAGGAGCAGGGCGGCGGCCGCATGGAGGTCTACGCCGCCGACATGCACGCCCAGGTGGTGGGCCGGCTGGAGCTGCAGGCGCGGCTGCGCCAGGCCCTGGCCGACCGCGAGTTCACCCTGGAGTACCAGCCGGTGGTGGACCTGGAGAGCTCGCAGGTCACCGCGGTGGAGGCGCTGGTGCGCTGGCGCCGCCGCGAGGAGGACGCCGACGGCGAGCCGGTCGACCGGCTGCTGCTGCCCGAGGAGTTCATCGGCGCGGCCGAGGAGTCCGGCCTGATCGTGCCGCTGGGCGCCTGGGTGCTGCGGGAGGCGTGCGAGAAGGTGGCGCTGTGGCGGGCCGCCGAGTGGGACATCGGCCTGAGCGTGAACCTGTCGGTGCGCCAGATCCTGTCCGCGCGCTTCGTGGAGACGGTGGCCCAGGCGCTGGAGGACAGCGGCCTGCCGGCCCGGGTGCTGACGCTGGAGGTCGACGAGGAGGTCCTGCTGGAGGACCCCGGCGAGGCGGTGGAGCGGCTCTCCGCGCTGCGCCGGCTGGGGGTGCGGCTGGCCATCGACGACTTCGGGATGGGGTACGCCTCCCTGGCCCACCTGCGCGAGCTGCGGGTGGACGAGATCAAGATCGACCCCTCCTTCGTCCGGGACCTGGGGGCCGACGGCACCGTCACCCTGCTCACCCACACCATCGTGCGGCTCGGCCAGGACCTGGGGGTCCAGGTGGTGGCCGAGGGCATCGAGCGCCCCGAGCAGCTGGAGAAGCTGCGCTCCATGGGGTGCGGGCACGGCCAGGGGTTCCTGGTGGCCCGGCCGATGGCGGCCGAGGGCGTGGAGGCGCTCGTCGGCGGCGGGGCGGGCATCCCGATGTGACCGGCCGCCCCTGCCCGGCGGCACCGCGCCGGGCGCCCTGACCGGCGCGTGTGGCGGGTGGGGCGTCCGCATCGTGGACCGGCCGCGCGCGGCCGCTTCCGGCTGCGAGTATCTTCCCAGGTCAGGGCGGACGAACGAGGGCCGGTGCCGGGTGAGTATGCGCCACGTCACATCCCACATGGTGAGATGATGTCGGGAATCGGTTGACGCCCGCCCCCGGGTTCGCCAAGGTTGACACCGTGCAGAGCAACACCACCCTCATTCTCGTACTTGGTCGGCGCGCAGCCAGCTGACCGAGTCCACGTTGCTGCGCGCCTCCCTCCGACCGCATCCGCGGTGGAGGGTTTTTTGTTGCCACGGCTGGACCCCCAGGATCGCGACCGAAGGATCTTTCGATGACCGAGCGCATGACCGGAGCACGTTCGCTGATCAGGTCACTGGAGCACGCCGGTGTGGACGTGGTGTTCGGGATCCCCGGAGGGGCGATCCTCCCGGCCTACGACCCCCTCTACGACTCCCCGAAGGTCCGGCACATCCTGATGCGCCACGAGCAGGGCGCCGGGCACGCCGCCGAGGGCTACGCCTACGCCACCGGCCGCCCCGGGGTCTGTATGGCCACCAGCGGGCCGGGCGCCACCAACCTGGTCACCCCCATCGCCGACGCGCACATGGACTCGGTCCCCATGGTCGCCATCACCGGCCAGGTGGCCACCCCGATGATCGGCACCGACGCCTTCCAAGAGGCCGACATCAGCGGCATCACCATGCCGATCACCAAGCACAACTTCCTGGTCAAGGACGCCGCGGAGATCCCCCGGACCATCGCCGAGGCCTTCCACATCGCCTCCACCGGCCGCCCCGGCCCGGTCCTGGTGGACATCGCCAAGGACGCCCTGCAGACCGAGGCCGACTTCGCCTGGCCGGAGCGCCTGGACATGCCCGGCTACCGCCCGGTCACCAAGCCGCACGGCAAGCAGGTCCGCGAGGCCGCCCGGCTGATCGCCCAGGCCCGCCGCCCGGTGCTCTACGTCGGCGGCGGGGTGCTGCGCGCCGGCGCCCACCAGGAGCTGCGGGTGCTGGCCGAGCTGACCGGCGTCCCGGTGGTCACCACCCTGATGGCGCGCGGCGTCTTCCCCGACTCCCACCCCCAGCACCTGGGCATGCCGGGCATGCACGGCACCGTCCCGGCGGTCGGCGCCCTGCAGCGGGCCGACCTGGTCGTCGCCCTGGGCGCGCGCTTCGACGACCGGGTCACCGGCCGCCTGGACAGCTTCGCCAAGGACGCGGCCATCGTGCACGCCGACATCGACCCGGCCGAGATCTCCAAGAACCGCCACGCCGACGTGCCCATCGTCGGCGACTGCCGCGAGGTCCTGGCCGACCTGGTCGTGGCGGTGCGCAAGGACCAGTCCGAGGGCCGCCGCGGCGACTACGAGTCCTGGTGGGCCCAGCTGAACCGGCTGCGCGAGGAGTACCCGCTGGGCTACGAGCCGGCCGAGGAGGGCGGGCTGTCCCCCCAGCACGTCATCCGCCGGCTGGGCGAGATCGCCGGCCCCGAGTCCACCTACGTCGCCGGCGTCGGCCAGCACCAGATGTGGGCCGCCCAGTTCATCGGGCACGAGCGCCCCGGCGCCTTCCTCAACTCCGGGGGCCTGGGCACCATGGGCTTCTCGGTCCCGGCGGCGCTGGGCGCCAAGGTCGCCGAGCCGGACCGCACCGTGTGGGCGGTCGACGGCGACGGCTGCTTCCAGATGACCAACCAGGAGCTGGCCACCTGCGCCATCGAAGGCATCCCGATCAAGGTCGCGGTGGTCAACAACGGCAACCTGGGCATGGTCCGCCAGTGGCAGACCCTGTTCTACGAGGGCCGCTACTCCAACACCAACCTGCAGACCTCCCCGCCCGAAGAGGAGGAGAAGGTCCGCATCCCGGACTTCGTGCGGCTGGCCGAGGCGTACGGTTGTGTCGGACTGCGGTGCGAGCGGCCCGAGGACGTCGACGCCACGATCGAGAAGGCGATGGCCGTCGACGACGCCCCCGTCGTGGTCGACTTCACGGTCCACCACGACGCGATGGTCTGGCCCATGGTCGGCCCGGGCGTCAGCAACGACAACATCCAGTACGCGCGCGACATGGCGCCGGACTGGGGCGATGAGGACTGACGAGGACTAAGAGAAGCGACGAGCAGAAAGGCCAGCCACCCATGAGCCAGCACACGCTCTCCGTCCTCGTCGAGGACACCCCGGGCATCCTCGCCCGCGCCTCGGCGCTGTTCTCGCGCCGCGGCTTCAACATCCACTCCCTCAGCGTCAGCACCACCGAGTACGAGGGACTGTCCCGCATGACGATCGTGGTCAACTGCGACCGCCACCCCTTGGAGCAGGTGACCAAGCAGCTCAACAAGCTCGTGAACGTCATCAAGATCGTCGAGATGGACAACGACGCATCGGTCCGCAGGGAACTGCTGATGGCCAAGGTCAAGGCCGACGCCTCCAGCCGCCCCCACGTGGTCCAGACCGCCGAGCTCTTCCGCGCGAACATCGTCGACGTCTCCACCGACGTCGTCGTCATCGAGGCCACCGGCAAACCCGAGAAGCTCGATGCGCTGATCCGCAACCTGGAGCCCTACGGGATCAAGGAACTGGTCAAGTCGGGCCTGGTCGCGCTCGGCCGCGGCCCCCGGTCGATCACGGACCGCTCGCTGCGCCCGGTGGAGCGCAGCGCCTGAGCCCGCGCCGCGCCCCGGCGGACGAGCGGCGGGCGGCGGACAAGACGAGAAGAAACACGAGCAAGGAGCACTCCGACGTGGCAGCACAGATGTACTACGACGACGACGCCGACCTGAGCACGGTCCAGGGGCGCAAGGTCGCCGTGATCGGCTACGGCAGCCAGGGCCACGCGCACGCGCTGTCGCTGCGCGACTCCGGGGTGGACGTGCGCATCGGCCTGGCCGAGGGCTCCAAGAGCCGCGCCAAGGCCGAGGAGGAGGGCCTGCGGGTGCTCACCCCCGCCGAGGCCACCCGCGAGGCCGACCTGATCATGGTCCTGGTGCCCGACCACATCCACCGCGACCTGTACGCCGAGGAGATCGCGCCCAACCTGAACGCGGGCGACGCGCTCTTCTTCGGCCACGGCTTCAGCATCCGCTACGGCCTGATCGAGCCGCCGGCCGACGTGGACGTGGCCATGGTCGCTCCCAAGGGCCCGGGCCACCTGGTGCGCCGCCAGTTCGAGGAAGGGCGCGGCGTGCCGGTGCTGGTCGCGGTCGAGCAGGACGCCTCCGGCTCGGCCTGGGAGCTGGCGCTGTCCTACGCCAAGGGCATCGGCGGAACCCGCGCCGGCGCGCTGAAGACCACCTTCCCCGAGGAGACCGAGACCGACCTGTTCGGCGAGCAGGTCGTGCTCTGCGGCGGCCTGGCCGAGCTGATCAAGGCCGGCTTCGCCACCCTGACCGAGGCCGGCTACCAGCCGGAGGTGGCCTACTTCGAGTGCCTGCACGAGGTCAAGCTGATCGTCGACCTGCTCTACGAGGGCGGGATCTCCAAGATGAACTGGTCGGTCTCGGACAACGCCGAGTACGGCGGCTACACCCGCGGCCCGCGGGTGATCACCGAGCAGACCCGCGAGGAGATGCGGCGCATCCTGGCCGAGGTGCAGGACGGCACCTACGCCCAGGAGCTGGTCGCCGAGTTCGACGCCGGGCGGCCCAACTTCCTCAAGCGGCGCGAGGCCGAGCAGAACGAGCCGATCGAGAAGGTCGGCGCCGAGCTGCGCCCGCTGATGAGCTGGCTCAAGGGCTGAGGCCGGGCCCGGTCGCGTCCTGCCGGGGGCCGGCGGCGGGCGGACGGCGCGTGCGCGCGCCGTCCGCCCCGCGCATGCGGGGGAAGGATCACAACCCTCGCCCTCCCCGCCCGCGATCCCGACTGCCGGACTAGACTTTTCACGGCCGACGCACCCGACAGAGACCGACTGGCAACCCACATAAGGATCACGCTGTGCCCAAGCCCTCCGTACTCGTCGCGGAAGAACTCTCGCCCGCCGGACTCGCTCTCCTGGAGGGGGACTTCGAGGTCCGCCACACCACCGGCGCCGACCGCTCCCAGCTGCTTCCTGCCCTCGCCGACGTGGACGCCCTGATCGTGCGGAGCGCCACCCAGGTCGACGCCGAGGCGCTCGCGGCCGCCCCGAAGCTCAAGGTCGTCGCCCGCGCCGGGGTGGGTCTGGACAACGTCGACGTCGACGCCGCCACCAAGGCCGGCGTCCTGGTCGTCAACGCCCCCACCTCCAACATCATCAGCGCCGCCGAGCAGGCCGTGAACCTGCTGCTGGCCAGCGCCCGCAACACCGCCCCCGCGCACAACGCCCTGGTCAACGGGGAGTGGAAGCGGTCGAAGTACACCGGTGTGGAGGTCTACGACAAGACGGTGGGCGTGGTCGGCCTCGGGCGCATCGGCGCCCTGGTGGCCCAGCGCCTGGCGGCCTTCGGCACCAAGCTCATCGCCTACGACCCCTTCGTGCAGCCGGCCCGCGCCGCGCAGATGGGCGTGGAGATGGTGAGCCTGGACGAGCTGCTGCAGCGCTCGGACTTCATCACCGTCCACCTGCCCAAGAGCAAGGACACCCTGGGCCTGATCGGCGACGAGGCCCTGCACAAGGTCAAGCCGAGCGTGCGGGTCATCAACGCCGCCCGCGGCGGCATCCTCGACGAGGACGCCCTGTACCGCGCCATCAAGGAGGGGCGGGTGGCCGGCGCCGGCATCGACGTGTGGGCCAGCGAGCCGTGCACCGACAGCCCGCTGTTCGAGTTCGAGAACGTGGTGGTCGCCCCGCACCTGGGCGCCAGCACCCACGAGGCCCAGGAGAAGGCCGGCACCCAGGTGGTGCGCTCGGTCAAGCTCGCGCTGGCCGGGGAGTTCGTGCCCGACGCGGTGAACGTGCAGGGCGGCGCGGTGGCCGAGGAGGTCAAGCCGGGGCTGCCGCTGGCCGAGAAGCTGGGGCGCATCTTCACCTCCCTGGCCGAGAGCCTGGCCACCCGGATCGACGTGGAGGTGCGCGGGGAGATCGCCGCGCACGACGTCAAGGTGGTCGAGCTGGCCGCGCTCAAGGGCGTGTTCGGCGGCGTCGTCGAGGAGGCGGTGACCTTCGTCAACGCCCCGCTGCTGGCCAAGGAGCGGGGGGTGGAGGTCAACCTGCGCACGGGGGAGGGGGACGCCGACTGGCGGAACCTGATCACGGTGCGCGGGGTGCTCTCCGACGGCCGCCGGGTATCGGTGTCGGGCACCCTGACCGGGCCGCGGCAGACCGAGAAGCTCGTCGAGGTCAACGGCTACAGCATGGAGATCGCGCTCAGCGACCACATGGCCTTCCTGTCCTACGACGACCGCCCGGGCATCGTGGGCACCGTGGGCGCGCTGCTGGGCGAGTCCTCGGTGAACATCGCCGGCATGCAGGTCAGCCGGGACACCCAGGGCGGCACGGCGCTGATCATCCTCACCGTCGACTCGGCCATCCCGGGCCCGACGCTGGAGGCGATCTCCACCGAGATCCGCGCCGAGACCACCCGCCAGGTGGACCTGGAGGACTGACCCCCTCCGCACGCGCGAACGGCGGCCGCCCGGTGGACCGGGCGGCCGCCGCCGTCTTTTCCGCACTTCTCCCCGGGGGCCCTGGAGAGAAGATCGGACATCCGATATTCTGTCGTCCGAATAATCCCGTCGGCGCGACTCCGCGCCGCGGCCGCGCGCCCCGCCGCCCCCGCCCGCAACTCGGGCCCGGGCCGGCCGGAGCCCCGCAGGACCACTTCCGCAGGGCCGGACCACCGCGCGCTCTCCACGTGTGCACACACGCGTCTCCTCACCTTTCTGCACTGCATCTGTTCTGCACCGCCGTAGCGCGCCCCTGTGCGGGCGCGGACGAGGAGGACCGCCATGTACGACACCGCCGACACCCCCGCCGAGGACCGCGAAGAGGCCGCCCGCGCCCTCCAGGACGCCTTCGAGCGCAGGGACAACGGGACGCCCGAGGGGCGCTAGAGTTGTCTCAGAGGACGTAACGCCGGTCTCGGTATGTGAGATGCCGGGATCGCACCGATTCGATAGGCAGGGCTGGCTGTATGGCTGCGCGCACCGTTGATCTGGCCGTCATCCCCGGCGACGGGATCGGCCCGGAGGTCGTCGCCGAGGGGCTGAAGGTGCTCTCGGCCGCCGCCGGGGACGACCTGGACGTGGGGACCACCGAGTACGACCTGGGGGCCCGCCGCTGGCACGCGTCCGGCGAGACCCTCACCGACGAGGTGGAGGCCCGGCTGCGCGGGCACGATGCGATCCTGCTGGGCGCCGTGGGCGACCCCTCGGTGCCCAGCGGGGTGCTCGAGCGCGGCCTGCTGCTGCGGCTGCGCTTCGCCTTCGCCCACTACGTCAACCTGCGCCCGGTGCGGCTCTACCCGGGCGTGTCCACCCCGCTGGCCGACCGGGCCCCCGAGGACATCGACATGCTCGTCGTCCGCGAGGGCACCGAGGGGCCCTACGCCGGGATGGGCGGGGTGCTGCGCAAGGGCACCCCGGACGAGATCGCCACCCAGGACAGCGTCAACACCCGGATGGGCGTGGAGCGGGTGGTGCGCTACGCCTTCGCCAAGGCCGCCGAGCGGCCCCGCCGCACGCTCACCCTGGTGCACAAGGACAACGTGCTCACCTACGCCGGCGACCTGTGGCAGCGCGCCGTGCGCGAGGTGGGGGCCGAGTACCCGCAGGTGGCGGTCGACTACTGCCACGTGGACGCGGCGGCCATGTTCTTCGTGAACCAGCCCGAGCGGTTCGACGTGATCGTCACCGACAACCTGTTCGGCGACATCATCACCGACATCGGCGCCGCGATCACCGGCGGCATCGGGCTGGCCGCCAGCGGCAACGTCAACCCCGTCGGCGCCTTCCCCAGCATGTTCGAGCCGGTCCACGGGTCCGCCCCGGACATCGCGGGGCAGGGCAAGGCCGACCCGACCGCCACGGTGCTCTCGGTCGCGCTGATGCTGGAGCACCTCGGCCTGCCCGCCGCCGCCCGGCGGGTCGAGGCCGCGGTCGCCGAGGACCTGCAGGTGCGCGCCAAGGAGCAGAGTGCGCGCTCCACCGCACAGATCGGCGACGACCTGGTCCGCCGAGTAGCCGGGCAGGACTGAACCGCGACACCCCCTCCCGGTTCGGCCCTGCACCCCCACCAGGCCGGGCGGCCGGACCGGGAGCCCTCCTCCCAGGTGCCCTCTCCTACGGCGCGCCCGGGGCCGCCGCCGTCGCCCGCCCGCCGGGCACTGGCAGCGGACGCGCCGCTTCCGTCAGACTGGAACCCGGACCGGCAGCGCTGCCGGACCGACGTAGGTGAGAGGACCTGAGAGACCCATGAGCAACGGCACCACCACAAGCGGGTTGACGTTCGACGTCCGGCCCTCGTCCCAGCGGAGGACCCCGCAGGAGCGAGCAGCGCTGCTGGACGACCCCGGGTTCGGCAATGTGTTCACCGACCACATGGTGACCATCCGCTACACCGAGGGGAAGGGGTGGCACGACGCGAAGCTGGAGCCCTATGGGCCCCTCGTGCTCGACCCGGCCACCAAGGCCCTGCACTACGCGCAGGAGATCTTCGAAGGGCTCAAGGCCTACCGGCACCCGGACGGCACCGCCGCGTGCTTCCGGCCCGAGGCCAACGCCGAGCGGATGAACCGCAGCGCCCGGCGCATGGCCATGCCCGAGCTGCCCGAGGAGCTGTTCGTCCGCTCCATCGAGCTGCTGCTCGAACACGACGGGGACTGGATCCCCACGCAGCAGGACGCCAGCCTCTACCTGCGTCCCTACATGATCGCCACCGAGGTCGGCCTCGGCGTCAACGGGCCCTCGTCCAGCTACCTGTTCGGGCTGATCGCCTCGCCCTCGGGCCCCTACTTCAGCGGCGGCGTCCGGCCGGTGACCGTGTGGCTGAGCGAGGACTACACCCGCGCCGCCCCGGGCGGCACCGGTGAGGCCAAGTTCGCCGGCAACTACGCCGCCAGCTTCCTGGCCCAGCGCCAGGCGGTCGAGCAGGGCTGCGACCAGTGCGTCTGGCTCGACGCGGTGGAGCACCGCTGGGTCGAGGAGATGGGCGGGATGAACCTGTTCTTCGTCTTCGGCTCCGGCGAGGACGCCCGCATCCTCACCCCCGGGCTCACCGGCACGCTGCTGCCCGGCATCACCCGCGACTCGCTGCTCAAGCTCGCGCCCGAGCTGGGCGTGCCCGCCGAGGAGGGCCGCATCTCCACCGAGGAGTGGCGCCAGGGCGCGGTCAGCGGGGAGATCACCGAGGTCTTCGCCTGCGGCACCGCCGCGGTCATCACGCCCGTCGGCCACGTCAAGAGCGCCCAGGGCGCCTTCACCGTCGGCACCGGCGAGCCGGGCCCGGTGACCATGCGCCTGCGCGAGGAGCTGGTGGCCCTGCAGTACGGCAAGCGGCCCGACACCCACGGGTGGATCCGCACCTTCCCCAAGGCCTGAGACCCCGGCGGTGACCGTGCCCCGGCCCTGCTCCCGCCGGGGCGGCACGCCTCCGACGCGCGCCGACGTGCCCGCCGAACGGCCCGCGCACGTCCGGATCCAGAAATCTCCGTCCCGAATCGTGAGACGATTCCGCCGTGAACTCCGCTTCTGCGGGGACGCTGTGGCAGACTGGCCGCGTGCCGTCTCAGGTGATCATTATCGTGAGGCGCGCCGGCTGAAAGCGGACCCCGCCGGCGCGCCGACCTCTCGTGTCCACGAGGGGTCTTTTTTATTGGCGGCGCGCGGGCGGGCTCCGGCACCACGGGCAGCATCCGACTCGGGAGTACCACCGATGCCAGACGAGAGCTTCCACGTCTTCGACACGACACTGCGCGACGGGGCCCAGCGCGAGGGGATCGCACTGACCGTCGCCGACAAGCTCGCCATCGCGCGGCTGCTCGACACCTTCGGCGTGGGCTTCATCGAGGGCGGCTGGCCGGGGGCCAACCCCAAGGACACCGAGTTCTTCCGGAGGGCTTCACAAGAGCTCGACCTGGAGCACGCGCGGCTCACCGCGTTCGGCGCGACCCGCCGGCCGGGGGCCGAGGCGGCGGACGACCCACAGGTCGCCGCACTGCGCGACTCGGGTGCTCCCGTGGTGACGCTGGTGGCCAAGAGCGACGTCCGGCACGTGGAGCGCGCGCTGCGCACCACGCCGGAGGAGAACCTGGCGATGATCGCCGACACGGTGGCCCACCTGAGGGCCGAGGGGCGCCGGGTCTTCGTGGACCTGGAGCACTTCTTCGACGGCTACCTCTACGACCCCGCCTACGCCCTGGAGGCGGTGCGCACCGTCGCCGAGGCCGGGGCCGACGCGGCGGTGCTGTGCGACACCAACGGCGGGATGCTGCCCGCCGGCGTCGGCCGGACCGTGGAGCGGGTCCTGGAGGGGACCGGGGCGCGGCTGGGCATCCACGCCCAGGACGACACCGGGTGCGCGGTCGCCAACACCCTGGCCGCGGTGGACGCGGGGGCGACCCACGTCCAGTGCACCGCCAACGGGTACGGGGAGCGCGTGGGCAACGCCGACCTGTTCTCGGTGGTCGCGGCGCTGGAGCTCAAGCACGGGCGGAAGGTGCTGCCCGAGGGGCGCCTGGCCGAGGCCTCCCGGGTCTCCACGGCCATCGCCGAGCTGGTCAACATCGCCCCGGCCACCCACCAGCCCTACGTGGGGGTGTCGGCGTTCGCGCACAAGGCGGGGCTGCACGCCTCGGCCATCAAGGTCGACCCGGACCTGTACCAGCACACCGACCCGGAGCTGGTCGGCAACGTCATGCGGATGCTGGTGTCCGACATGGCGGGGCGCGCCTCCATCGAGCTCAAGGCCGAGGAGCTGGGCGTGGACCTGGGCGGCGACCGGGCGCCGGCGGCGCGCGCGGTCGAGCGGATCAAGGAGATGGAGACCCGCGGGTACAGCTTCGAGGCCGCCGACGCCTCCCTCGAACTCCTCCTGCGAGAAGAGCTCGGGCAGGCCCCGGAGCTCTTCGCCGCCGAATCGTGGCGGGTCATCACCGAGCGCCGCCCCGACGGGACGGCGGTCAGCGAGGCCACCGTGAAGCTGCACGTCAAGGGCGAGCGGGTGATCGCCACCGCCGAGGGCAACGGCCCGGTCAACGCCCTGGACCGGGCGCTGCGCCAGGCGATGGAGGGGGTGTTCCCCGAGCTGGCGGCGCTGCGGCTGGTGGACTACAAGGTCCGCATCCTGGAAGGCGGCGGCACCGGCGCGGTGACGCGGATCCTGGTCACCTTCGGCGACGGCCGCGGCGAGTGGACCACCGTCGGCGTCGGCGAGAACGTCATCGACGCCTCGTGGACCGCCCTGGAACAGGCCGTGAGGTACGGCCTCATGCGCCAGGGCCACGGGGAGTAGGAGGAGCGGTGGTCCCGGCCCTCGGGGCCGGGGCCGCCATCCCCACCGTCCGTTGCTTCGGGCCAATGCTGCTCGGCGGGCCCGCCCCGCCCCCATGGCGCGGTGCCGCACTCCTCACCGACGAACGAGGTCGATGGCACTTCCGGTGGCGCTGTCGGGCGGTCGGTGTGTGCGTGGCCGCTGTCGTCGGCGGCGACGGCCAGAGCGGGGCGGTTCCCCGGGCCTGCTTGCCGGGCCGCGGGTCCCTCGCGGTCCGGGCGGGCGGCGCGCCCAGGGGGCGGACGGTCGCCCGCGTCCGTGGCGGGTGCCGGGGCCGTGCCGCTCCCGGCATGTCGCGTACCGGGTGCGTGAAGGGCGGAACGGCCATCGTGCGTGGCGAAATCACCACTATCGGCGGCCTGAAGCGGTGATACCACCACTATCGATCACCGACCCGCTCCCCGGCGGACCGATCGCAGGACGACGGAGCCCCCACGGACCCAGCGGTGACCTCAGTAGGTGGTCGTTCCACCGAGTTCGGTGGTCACGGCCCTGTCCCCACCGTCCGCCGCTTCGGGCCGGTGTTGCTCGGCGGGCCCCCACCCCCCCGGTGCGACGCAGCGCTCCTGGTCGTGTCCGCTGGCGTGGTGGGACTCTGCGGGCCCCGGCGGCCTCCGGGGGCACTGCCTGCCGCCCGCATCGACACCCCCGTTGATCTCGGGAAAGTCGGGGTAATACCGGCGAGTATTACCCCGACTTTCCCGAGATCAACAACGAGGAGGGGGCGCGCACCCGGGGCGGGGCCGCCGGTCACGCCGCAGCGGTCGCACCGCCCACAAGGACGCGGCCCAAAGCTCCACCACTCCAGCGGACACGACCGGGAGCGGTGGCCCGCCCGACGGCCGGACACCAGGGGAGCGGGCCGCTCCTCCGCCCCGGCCATCAGCCGTCCGGTGCGGACGCCTCCAAGGTGTAGTCGAGGTCGGACCGGATCTCGAAGCCCGCCAGCCGCGCGGCCTCTCCCAGGGCGCGACCGGTCAGGTCGTAGCAGAACACCATCTCGTGGTCGTCGCCGAGATCCAGGAATCGGGCAAGGGAACGCGCAGACTCCTCGCCGATCGGCGTCCTCCAGGCGAGCCACTCGGACTCCCGGTCATAGCCGCAGACCTCACGCTGTAGTTCCATCCTCGTCACGCCTTCCAGCATCCTCCAAAGCCCGCGGGGCGAGGCCGCACCCCCACCGTCCCTTGCTTTGGGCTGGTGTTGCCCGGCGGGCCCACCCCACCCTCAGGGTGCGGTGCTGCAGTGCCTAACCGCCTACCTGGCGTCCTCGACAAGTGTTCGCCTAAGAGGTCGTCTCATTTGGTGAGTCTGCGGTAGCAGATCAGTGTGCAG